>CADBRM010000047.1 GCA_902797085.1 uncultured Methanobacteriaceae archaeon | reverse complement strand
TTTGTATTTTTTAATATATATTTTTTATCGTGGATTATAGTATACCACGACAAAACAAGAAAAAACAAGCAACACAAAATAAACAAAATTAGCATTATAGAATAAATTATTATACAAAACAATAATGAAATAAAGAAAATATTATGAACTGTAAAATACAGAAAATACAAATCCAAATTGAACAAAAATATAAAATTTATAAACCTATAAAAGTGTAGAAAAAAAATGATTTCTTATCTCAAATAACTAACAAAAATAATACAATCATGAAAAACATTACATTAAAAAGTAGACAAACAAAACTTGATGATACAATAATCAATAGAAAAATAATAATAACAGAAAATACAATCCATAACATTAGAATTTGTCACATATTCAGGATTGATCTTTGCCCATAATTACTCCTAGCTCCTGAAAATGTTAACTCATACTCAGAATAGCATTAAGATAATCCATTTATTAAAAAAAGAATATTGTGAGAAGAGTATATAATTAAAATCAGATGTATTCTTTAATATTAGGTTTTTGTCTGAATAATAGAGCTGCTAATATTATTACAAACACAGATCCTACATTATGTACTAATGCACCAGTTATCGGTGTTAAAACTCCTATCATACCCAATATCATTGCTATAGTATTTAGTGCTAATGAAAAAATTATTCCAAATTTAATTGTGTAAAATGTTCTTTTAGACATTTTCATTATGTATGGGATAAAACTTATATCATCGTTGATAAATACTAAATCTGCAGAGTCTATGGTTATATCACTACCTATACCTCCCATTGCTACTCCAATGTTTGCTCTTTTTAATGCTGATGCATCATTTATTCCATCACCCACCATCATAACTTTTCTTAATTTTCTTCTTAATGTATCCACAAATTCCAGTTTATCTTCAGGTAAACAATTGGAATGAATATCATCAATATTTACCTGTTTTCCAATATCATTTGCAACAGAATCATTATCTCCAGTTAAAAGTGTAACTTCATAGTCTTCTGACTTAAGTGTATTGACTACATCCTTTATACCTCTTTTTGGAGTGTCTTTTATTGAAAAACTTCCTAAAAAGTTGTTATCATAATAAGAGTAGATAACAGTTGCTGTTTCTTCATTTTTGTATATATTTTCTGCAATGTTTATTTCATGTTTTTTAAATAATTTTTCATTTCCCACCAGGCATTTCTTTTCATTAATAGTACAGGATATACCCATTCCCATTTCAACTTCAAACTCTTTAACTTCATAAAACTCATCATTATCATAATAATCCATTATTGCCTGGGATAATGGATGATCATAATTGTTTTCTGCAGAAGCTGTTATTTTAAGCAATTCTTCTTCTGTTGTATTTCCATGTGTTTGTATGTTTACTACTTCAGGAATTCCTGTTGTTATTGTTCCTGTTTTATCAAAGATTATATTATCTGTTTTATACAATGATTCCATTATTGCTGAATTATTTACTAAAATTCCATGTTTGGATAGGTTTCCTATAGCGGCTATTATTGCAGTAGGTGTTGCCAATATTAAAGCACATGGACAAAATACCACCAGTACTGTAACGGCATTCGTTACACTGTTTGTGACAAACAACGTGAAGATTGCCATAAAGAATGAAATACCAACTACCCAATTTGCCATTTCATCTGCTTGCCTTACTATTGGAGTATCTTCACTATTTACATTCTCTATTAATGATATGATTTTTTGTAAGGAATTTGATTCATAATCTTCTGTCACTTCAACTATTATTTGTCCGTAATTGTTTATTGTTCCAGCATATACTTCATCATCAACTGTTTTATCAACAGGTAATGATTCACCAGTTATTAATGATTGATTAACGGTAGTGGATCCTTTGATTATTTTACCATCAGCAGGTATTGTTTCTCCAGGATTTATTTTGATTACATCACCTTTTTTAATTGTTAATGCATCCACCATCGTTTCAACATCATCTTTTATCAATCTTGCTTTTGATGGCTGTAGTTCAATTAATTTTTCTATTCTACTTTGTGTAGTGGATACTGTAATTTCCTCCAATAATCCACCAATTTCCATTATTACAGCAATTTCTGCTGCTGCAAATACTTGACCAATATATATTGATGCTATTATTGCTATAGATACAAGAACATCTGCTTTAATATCATGTTCTTTAATTAAACCTATGATTGATCCATAAATTATAGGTATTCCACACAGGATTAAAGCAATATATGCTAAATCAATACTGGCAATGGTATAATTAAGATGACTAAGTACTACACATATTAGTGCTATTAGTATCCTAACAATATCTGATTTAAATTCATATAATTTTTCTATCATTTTATCACCATTTAATAAATACATATACCAATACCCCTATTGGTATAATCATCATTTTAGACTTTATAATATATAAACGTAGGTTAACCTAAAAAATAAATAATCAATAAAATTTAAAAAAAATAAAAATAGTAACAATAATTCTTAAACAAACTTAAAAAAATAAAAAAACATAAATAATAATTAATACAAAGAATAATCTTACAAACCACAAAACATGATTTACTATTTTGCTATGAAGTTAGGTACTGCATCATCAAATGGATCAAATGTTTCTATATTTTTTATTGCTGTGCATTTCATGCTAACTTTATAGTGTAATGTACTGGGTAGTCTTAGTATTCTTTTTAGGTCTATGCTTACTTTGGTGTCGCATAGTTCTTTGTGTATTCCTGCTATGCTTCTTGTTATTTTGTCGTATCTTGTGGGTTTTATTTCTCCTCTTACCAGTCCCCATTGGTTCTTGTTTACTAGTTCTTTTCTTTTTATTATGTCATTTTTCAGGTTTTTACTAAAACCTGGATATTTCTTATTTTTATCTAGGTGGTTTATTGTGTATTTGAACCAGTTTGTGTATATTTTTGAGTATCCGAATGGTATTATGAAGTGTTGTAGTTCTCCTGTTAGTTCTGGTACTTCTGCTCCCAGTACGTAGTTTACTAGTTCTGTTCTAAAGTTACTGTTAGTTTGTAATAGTTCAGGATCTTGTATTCTTAGGTGGTATCCCCTACCGCTGTATACGTAATGTATGTTTTTGTATCCTAGTTCTTGTATGTTGTCTCTTATTAGTAGTATGATTTCTTTTGCTTGTTCCAGACATTCTGGACATACTTCTCCCTGTTTACAGTTGCATGTTCTGATGGGTATGTCTTTTGCATCTACGTCAAATACCATTTCTGCTCCATCCCATCCACTACGTTTGGTGGGGTCATCATATAGTGCTACTGAGCTGTATGCTGCAAAGGGTGCTTTGGCTTTTATTGTTCTTTCTAGGTATTTGAGTTCTCGGAATTGGTTGAATCTGTCTCTTGGTCCTTTTCCTATTCGGTCAAATGCAAACTCTCTACGATGAATATTCTTGGTTATGTATTTTGGTATTTCTCGTGTCTTGTATTCTTCGTGGTAGAATTGTCGTATTTCTTCACGTGTTGCCATTCGTAGTAGTTGATCTTCTGTCATCCTTTTCCACCACTTTTTGCTAATAACTTTCGTTTACGGTTATAATATGAGAGTGGATTTCCTATTTTCTTGCAGTCCTGGCATGGTGTGCATAGTCCTGGTTGTTGTTCTTTTATGTTTTTACAGTTTATTGGTGTGTACCATGGTGTTTTTCCACTATTTTCGTATTTGATTTCTCCTTCTCCAAACCCTAGTTTACTGTTTATGTTCTGTTTTTCTTGTGGTTGATCTTGGAATAATGGTGGTTTGCATTTGCTTGCTGCTTCATAGATTAGTGGTATTATTTCTTCCTCTGTTATCGTTAATGTTGGATCCATATCTGTTATCTTTGGATTTTTTATGTGCCTCGCATATACTCCAGGATATAATCTAGCATAAGATAAAAATGGTGTCAGGAATAAACTGATACAATAATTTCTTCCTCCACTTTTTATACCATGTAGTGCTTTTTGTACACATGGTGGAAATGCTTCAGGAATATACTTTGTTGGATTATCATCATCAAAGCTTGTGAAATTCACATTTTTTCCATATCTTCTTTTTATTACCATTTCTTGTTCTGCGTTTTGTATTTTTTTGATTTGATGTCCTATTTCTGTTATTATAGTGGCTGGTTCTATTTGTTTTAGTTTGTTTTCTATTGTTTTCATGTAGTTTCTTAGTTTTTCTGTTATTAATGCCCGCAAGAGGTGCTTTTTCATACTGGTACATACTGCTTGATACATATTCTCAGGTCGTCTATGCTGCAAATATTCAGAATATTCTCTTATGAAATCATCATAGGTTAAGATTAGTTTGTCCTTGTTTAATAGTAATTCGTTTAATTTTATTTCGTTGTTGTTTATTAGTAGTATTATGTCGTTTAGTGTGGTGTTGTGTATGTCTATGTATTCGTTTAGTGTTTCATCCATTATTGTATCTGTTGTTTGGTCTAGTTTTACATCTAGTATGCTTGTTATTGTGTTTATTATTGTGTCTGCTTCGTAGCTTTGGGTTCCATATGTTATTGCTGCTGCTTGTAGTAGTGCATGCGTGGATATTATGTCTTCTTCTTCTAGTGCCTGGCTAAATAAGTATTTGTATCCGCTTGTTTTGTTGTTAGCTTGTCTTGTGTAGTAGTATCTTATTTTTTCATAGCATAGTTCCTGTATTGTATCTATTTTTTTGGGATCTTGGTTACGGGTATTTGTTATTATTTCATTGATATGGGGTTCTTTCTGGGAGATTCTGGTGATGTTTCCAAAGTTTTTTAGTACGTTTAGTGCAGCCTGTCCGAATGGGTTTAGATAACTGGTTTTCATAGTATTATTTATGTTTTAACTAATATATAAATTCTATACTTTTATAAGTATAGAAAATTATTATTTTATATTAAATATGTTTACATAAATAATAATTAATAAAAAAAATATTAAAACGAACAGGGAGATGTTTTTTGTGGAAGACTGTATAATTTTAGAAAAAATAAGGAATATACCTAGAACCATTAAAGCTGAATTAATGGATGATGAAATGAAAAAAGAAGTATTGCAATTAGAAATGAATAGACTTGATGAAATGATACCATTAGTTAACCAAGCAGTTAATGATGCTTTTGAAGAAGAAGAACAAATAGTCATAATAAGAGATGCATCAAAATATTATGAGGAAGATACTGTAGAAACACTGACACTGAGAAATGAAGCAGGCCAAATTGTAGGTGAGGAAATATTCGATGAAGAAGAACTTGAAGACTTAAAAGATGATCCAGATGTCTACTTCATGTCAGACAACTTTGTAACATACAATAGTCTATCAACTCCAGGACAAAAACAACATTTTGTCATCGAAAGTCCGGGAAGAGAATTTTTAACAGATGAAAAATTAGAAGACTGTGTAAAATCATTAGTAGTTTCTTTACCATCTACAGATGCAAACAATTACATAAAGGATTATTATCAATTAACAGATGAAGACATAATAGACACGGTTATAGTGGGATTCACACCAAAATAAACTAAAGGAATAAGAAAAACCATGAAAAATAAAGAATATACTGTAAAAAGACTGGTTAAAACAATAACAACACATGAATTACTAAAAAAATATGTTAACTATGAGCAAACAGAAGAATACTGTAAAGCATGCCCTAAATATGAAACAAATTATTCCTGTCCACCATTCCAATTTAATACAAATGAATATTTAAAAAACTATGATTACATTGAACTAACAGTTACACAAATAACCTTTTCGGAAAAATTAAGACAAAAAAGTTACACGCCAACTGATATGGAAGAATTATTAGATAAAACATTTTTCTATGAAGAAAAAAAGACTCAAAAAGAATTATTTAACCGAGAAAAAGAATACATTTCTGCTGAAAGTTTAATAGGACCCTGTAATAATTGTGGGTTAAACTGTAAAAATAATTTTAACACATGTCAACATCCAAACCTAAGAAGATACTCAACAGAATCAATGGGAATGAAAATAGATAAAATACTAACAGACTTATTCAATATCAAAATGGAATTTTTAGAAGAAAGAATACCAGAATATACATTTGAAAACCAAAAAATAAACAACAACAAAACAAAACTAATAAAAACAATGAATAGCGTAATGGGACTATTATATACAACAGAAAATGATTAAAAAAAAGGAATAAAATAGAATAATAATTATATACTTTTATAAGTATAGAAATATTATATTTTATATAAGACCTTCAAACATAAATAATAAACAAGAGAGAATAATACATTTATGATTATTCAATTATTATGGGGATTTATAAGACTTGACAAAAATAAAACAAAAAAACAGGATAACAACTGTAAACGGTAAACTATGCATCCAATACTACCTACTACTGCAACAGTTAACCTATAGAAAAAAATTAAAGGACAACACGTATAAACACTATGTTTCTTATCATATTAAGTTTCCAAAAACATTATATGAACTAATAGGAAAAGACAACATATACCTGGAAAAACAGGAAAACAAACTAATAATACACACCGAAAATGATGAAAATTACAGGAAGATTAACATTCAGAAGACCAGAAGAAATAATGATATTGGCTATCAACTGACAATTCCACAGAAACTACTAAAAATAACAGAATACAAACGTGGAGAAACATACATATTATGTCAGACAATAGCAGCAAACAATAAAGAAGGATACATTATAACACTAGAACTACTACTATAAAAGGGAAAACATTAGCAATGTATACTATTTTACGATTAGAACAGGAAAACATCCGCACATACATTATGATAATAGTAGATGATACCTGCAGCCAATACGATTTTCTAACCTATGACAAAAACAAATCATATTTTATTGATGAAAACTTTAGCTATGACAGCTTCATAACAAAAGAAAACAACAAGGATAAAATAAAAGATATGATTAAAAAAATAGGATTAATGATAGAAAATATAGGGTTAAAATCATTAATGTATAATAATATAACAGAATTTCAAGGAATACAAATAGAATCACTACATGTTCCTGAGAATTACCAGTTTAAATATAATGAAATTTATAATTTATCATAATTGTCCATTACAACTTAGAACATCATGAAATTCTAACTCTAGTAGTATATTATCTGTAAGTACTTTTTTTAATTCGTTTATATCATCATTTAGAATTTGTAGACTATCCATATCTTCTATTTCTTGTATAAACCTGTAAAGTTTAATGTTTTCTTCTTTTGCTGCTACTCGGTTTATTTCTTCTTCTGATTCT
>CADBRM010000046.1 GCA_902797085.1 uncultured Methanobacteriaceae archaeon | reverse complement strand
TATTCCTGACACAGTATCACAAGCTTCAGGTGCAGCAGCAAGAGCAGCAATTCCTATGATCAAAGGAGAAGTAGAAATTGAACCTATTATTGCTGAAGTAAATGAAGAAAACTGTGGTGGATGTGAAATCTGTGTAGAATTATGTCCATTCGGTGCATTAGAAATTGTAGATGGTAAATCTACTGTAAACGTAGCATTATGTAAAGGATGTGGAACCTGTGTAGCAGCATGTCCTACTGGTGCTCTCGATCAAGCTCACTTCAAAAACGAGCAAATTCTTGCACAAATTGAAGCAGCTCTCGGTAAATAAGCATAGAAATATGTTATTCAATAAAGGGAATTCTCCCTTTATTATTTTTACCTTCAAATCATTGCCTCCAATAAATTCTGATTTTCATATAAAGTTTTATACAATTTTACCGACTTTAAAAGGCTTGCTATTTTTTTATAAAATTTTTCAATAATTATTATCAAAAATTTTTATGGGATGTGCATTAATTTATCAGTACCTTCCTAAAATATCACAAACTAATTATAAGATTAAAAATATAATATTATTAATATAGTTGGATAATAGAATTCCAATTCACATTTAACGATAATATTAATTATTTCAATTAATACATTGAGCTTTACGGAGGAGTTAAATTAATGTCTAATTTAGAACAAGCACAAAAAATTAAAGATTTAACAAAAGAACATCATAAATGGATGAAAAATAGTCTAAACTTAATTGCTAGTGAAAACATCACTAGTAGAGCTGTAAGAGAAGCAGTTGCATCTGATTTATCTCACAGATATGCTGAAGGTTTACCTGGTGAAAGGTTATACGAAGGATGTGACTACATTGATGAAATCGAGCAGATTACAATAGATTTGTCTAAAAAGTTATTCGGTTGTGACCATGCTAATGTACAACCTACATCCGGTGTAGTTGCAAACCTTGCATGTTTCTTCGCTGTTGCTAAACCTGGAGATACCTTAATGAGTATTAATGTACCTGAAGGAGGACATATCAGTCACGCAGGCGTTAGTGCAGCAGGTATCAGAGGATTAAAAACTTCATCAGTTCCAATGGACACTGAATTAATGAATGTGGATATGGATAAATTAGCAGCAAAAATGAGAGACAAAGAACCACAAGCCATAGTTCTTGGTGGTAGTTTATTTTTATTCCCACAACCAGTTAAAGAAGCAGTAGAAGTTGCTCAAGAAGTAGGTACAAAGGTTATTTATGATGGTGCTCACGTATTAGGATTAATTGCAGGAAAACAATTCCAAGACCCTGTAGCTGATGGAGCAGACATGGTTACTGGTAGTACACACAAAACATTCCCTGGACCACAAGGAGGAATTATCCTTTGTAAAGAAGATTTACACAAAAAAATAGACAACTGTGTATTCCCGGGTGTAGTAAGTAACCACCACTTACACCACATGGCTGGTTTAGGAATTGCTACTGCTGAAATGTTAGAATTCGGTGAAGATTACGCAAAACAAACCATCAGTAATGCTAAAGCATTGGCTCAAAGCTTATACGAATTAGGATTCAATGTATTATGTGAAGATCAAGGATTTACAGAATCTCATCAAGTAGCAATGGATGTTGCAAACTTAGGTGATGTTTCTAAAATGGCAAAAACATTACAATACAACAACATAATCTTAAACAAAAACCTTCTTCCATGGGATGACGTAAACAACAGTGATAATCCATCAGGTATAAGAATGGGAACACAGGAGTTAACTCACAGAGGACTCAAAGAGGATGACATGAAACAAGTGGCAGAATTCATTAAACAGGTAGTAATGGATGAAAAAGATGTTACTGAAGATGTCACGGAATTCATGAGTAATTTCACAACAGTTCACTACGCATTTGATGAAGGTTGTGAAGGTTACGATTACATAGAATTTTAGGTAATCATCTACAAATGGAGTTTATAACTCCATATTATTTTTTTTATTTAGGTTCTGGAGGTATTTTTTTATGTTTGAAAAGTTTAGAAAAAATCTTTCCAGAGCTTTTAAAATTATATTATTCTTATTTCTGGAAGTTATAATCTTTTTTTATATTACTCGGTACTGGGGTGGAATGACTCTACCTAATTTCCAAACAACATTATTAGTAATAGTATTATTGTCAATAATCAATGCTATAATATGGCCGATAATATCATATATCTCGTTACGTTTTCTTGTATTTACCCTGGGTCTTGGAACATTCCTTCTTGACGGGGTGATATTGTATGGTATCAGTTTGATTATACCTGGCGTCTCAATAGGGGGTTTTGCATTATTTTCTATTCCATTGCTGTTTGCATTGATTAACTCTGTGTTATCGATACTGCTGGGTTTCGACACTGATTCAACATATTATAAGCTATTATTAAAAAGAGAAATTCAGCCCACCCAACACATTGACAGACCTGGTTATCTTTTTTTGGAGATTGATGGTTTGGCTCATAAGGTATTGTTGGATGCAATAGATGAAGGCAAAATGCCATATCTTAAAGAATGTTTGGATAAGGGTACTCATAAGCTCGTTCCATGGCAAACTGATCTGTCCAGTCAGACCAGTTCATCACAGGCGGGTATTTTGCATGGAAATAATTCCAATATTCCTGCATTCCGCTGGGTGGAAAAAGAGAACGACAATAAAATCATTTCATCAAACTCTTTATCCTGTGCTATTTCAATTGAAAAGATGATTTCAAATGGTAAGGGTTTGCTATCACATAATGGGGCAAGTCGCAGTAACTTGTTTTCTGGAGATGCAGAAGATTACATGTTGACATACAGTAAATTCCAAAAGTTATCTGAGTTCTATACTTTAACGTGGTATTATCTTTATTCATCACCATATGTCATAGCCAGAATTCTTGTATTGTTTATCATGGACATGATATTGGAAGTATTTTCCCGCATAGTACATGTTATTAAAAATATTAAACCCAGAATTCATAGGGGACTGTTCTATTTTGTTGCAAGAAGTGGAGCTAATGTTGTCATGAGGGAGGCAACAACATTGGCATTGATTGGTGATATATATGCCGGCAATTATAACATGATGTATGCAACTTATATGGGTTATGATGAGATAGCTCATCATTCTGGTATACGTGATTACGATGCATATTATGCTTTAAAACAGATTGACAATCAGTTTATCAGGATAGATAAGGCCGTGCACGATGCAAAAAGGGATTATCATCTGATATTTTTATCGGATCATGGACAGTCTGAAGGTCCGACATTTAAGCAGAAGTATGGTCTGACTTTGAATGATTTGGTTAAGGAGTTTTTGCCGGACCATATTACCATACACAGTATATTGTATTCAAACGAGGATCACTTCGCTGAAAACTTCAGATTAAAGCCTATTGCAAAGGAAAATAAGGAGAAACTAGACGAAAGAATAGAGGATACCAAGGAGAAGCTTGATGAAAAAATTGACAATACCAAAGAACGTTTGTCTCTTATTAAAGAGAAAGTTTACAGTAAAAAACGTATCAAGGAAGTAATGGAAAAGAAAGAAGTGTTGAAGGACAAGATTCCTATTCTTGAAAGGTTGCAGTCAATATCCGATGAGTATGATATGGGAATTAATTTATCGGGCGATGAATTGGTTAAAGATGAAACTGCACAGGCTATTGTCCTGGCTTCAGGAAATCTTGGATTAATATATTTCACTGATTGGAAACGTAGACTCAGTTATGAACAGATTGAAGATGCATTCCCGGGACTTATTCATGGACTCTCCTCTCATGAAGGTATAGGATTTGTCATGGTACGCTCCAGCGTATTGGGTACCATAGTGTTGTCTGATGATAATGTATACTATATGGACAATGATGAGTATGCCGGAGATTCCTTCCTTGATGTTTATGGTGAACATGTAATAGAAAAACTGAAAAGAACGGATGGCTTTGAACATGTTCCAGATATACTGGTCAACAGTAAATATGATTCCGAAAATGATGAGGTGTATGCTTTTGAGGAATTGATTGGTAGTCATGGAGGGGTAGGTGGAACTCAACAGGAGGCATTCATACTGTGTCCTTCTGATTGGGAAGCTGATGATAATATTTTCGGAGCTGAGAATGTTCATCAATTCTTTAAAAAAGAGATTAAAAATAGTTGGAATGAGGACTAGTTTATTCTTTCATCATTCAATATTTCTTCAGGATGGAATAGGGTGGTTATATTCTCTATCTCTTCTAATTTTTTTGTATTATCAGCATCAATTTTTCTAATGTACAATTCCATTATTTCATTGCTGATAATAGCGTTGTGCATACAACATCCTTCACATTCCATACATCGTATACATTTGCTTGTATCTATTTCCGGAGGATTGAATGCTTTTGTAGGACAAATTTGTTTTGCCATGCACATTTTGCATCTTTTACATATATCTTTATCTATTCTTGGGGGTAGAGTGGTTTTAATCAAACCTTGCTTCTGATCAACGGGCACTATTATAAGTGGAATCTGACCTTTTCCTGATTGGGCTACGACATTGGTTATCAGCGTGTCTGCAATTCCATGAACTATTTTTGCAGTAGTGTTGGCGGTTGTCGGTGAAATGATTATTAAATCATATTTCTGATGAGTTAACTTTCCACTAAGAGGATATGAATATTTTTGGTCATCTTCTAATATCAACCGGTTATTTGGGTTTTGTTTAATGATTTTCTCTATTTTTTTATAGTAACCGTATAACTTAACAACTTCTAATCCCGCATTAGAGAAAATAATGGTAATTTCATGTTTTTTTGACAATTTGTTCAGAACATTTATACTTTCTTTCAGTAAATGACCTGCTCCTGTAATTCCCCACATAATTTTCATTTTATTCATATCCTTTTTAGTGTTATTTCTGTTATTTCTGGAGGACAATTTATTCTGAACCAGAACATATTTGTTCCAATACCTCTATTGGTGTATTGTATCATGTTATTTACTTTGTATTCACCTTGGGGATATTTTCTAAAGTTTTTTCCCCGTACGGGTGTTCTGAATTTCGGTATTGATATTTGTCCGCCATGACTATGACCTGACAGTTGCAGTATAAAGGGTTCTAATTGACTTGTAGTATCCGCAAAGTCAGGTTCATGGACTAACATGATGGCAGGAGCATCATGATCCAATTGTTCTTCAATTTTTGCAATGTCATCATTGCCTTCCGTTACACAGTCAATTCCTGCAATTTGTAATGTTTTGCTGTTCTTAGTAATATTATATATTTCATTTTCTAAATTAATTATGTTTGACTTTTTCAACACAGCTTTAATTCCGTTGGGATTTGTCCAGTAATCATGATTACCAAGTACTGATAGAATAACATCATTTGCTTCCAGTTGTTTAAAACATTTTTCCAAATCCTGCAAATATCTGTCTGCCTGGTAGGAAACGTAATCTCCTGTCAACACTATGGTATCAGGTTCTAAACTATTTATTAAATTGACTACGCCTTCAAGCTTTTCTTTGGTAATCCATTGGCCAAGATGAATGTCTGTAATGTGAACAATTTTGTAATCATCGAATTCCTTATCAATTTTTTCTGTTTCTATTAGTAGAGGTACTATTTCAAAGGATTCTTTGTTGAATTCTCCTTTGTTAAGTTTTTTTCGGGTAGTGTTCATGGCAGTTTGTATGATGCTTTTTGGTTTGTCCTTTTTACGTTTTTTCATTTTCAATCACTGCTTTGTCGCCAACTTTAATGTCGTGTTCCAGACAAGTTTTTTGGGGTAATTCAATAATGTATTGTATATTGCATTTTTTAGGTATATATAATTTCCACACATCTAATGTTGCTATTTCCTGAATTTCAAGTTTAGTGTTAATATAGATAATGTCTATGGGCACTTTCATGAAACAGGTATGGATGCTGCCTGAAAGTCTATCCGAATATTTTTGTTTAAAGAGCATGGCAGTGAATTCCTCTTTAAACATCAAACCCGTCAATCTACCCTTAAAGGTCTCGGCGATTTCAACACAATCTATTTTATATTTTTGTTTATTATTTTTGTCAAATATTTTTATAATATACATAATTGTTTGTAAAGTTTATATATATTTTAAAATATATTTATTTTTTCATCATATTTTGTTGATATAGTTTATGGACATGCTAATAAATACTATTAAATATTTAGTAAAGAAATATAATAATAGTAATAATTATTAAATTCATGTTTAATGAAAAATTGAATACGGTACTAAATAATTTTAGAAACCGTATTTATCATATTTATTAGTTTTTATTTAATTCAATTCGATTATTCTTAAAAATAGAATAGGTGTACACATGAGAAATATTAAAATCGAAAAATCAATTCAAAGACCAGTAGAACAAAACGAAATTGAAATAGTAGAAAGAAAAGGGATAGGTCACCCGGACAGTATTAGTGATGGTATTGCAGAAGCAGTAAGTAGAGTGTTATCTCAAACTTACAAAGAAAAAGCAGGACACGTATTACACCACAATACTGATGAAGTACAAATTACAGCAGGTCAATCAGACCCTAAATTCGGTGGCGGACAAATAATTAAACCTATTGAAATATTATTAACAGGTAGGGCTGCAAATGAATTTACATTACCAAATGGTGAAACTCATAAAGTTGGAGTAGACACTATTGCAATTGAAGCAGCAAAAAAATTCCTTAAAGATACAATCATAAACCTGGATGTTGAATATGGAACTGTTGTTGAATGTAAAATAGGTGAAGGTTCAGCAGATTTACGTGATGTATTCCAAAGACCTAATGAAATTCCATCATCAAATGATACTTCCTTTGGAGTAGGATTTGCACCATTCTCTGAAACAGAAAACTTAGTACTTAAAACAGAAGAATTATTAAACAGCAAATCCTTCAAAAAACAATATCCGTTTGTTGGAGAAGACATAAAAGTAATGGGATTAAGAGAAAGAGATGACATTACACTCACAATTGCTGCAGCATTTGTATCTAAGTATGTGGATGACAGAGATGCATACCTTAGTGGTAAAGAAGAATTAATTGATATTGTAAAAGACTTGGCAGCAAAAACCACAGATTTAAATGTAGACACTCTTATTAACACTGCAGATGATGAAAGTAAAAAAGACGAATCCGGTTACTACTTAACAGTAACGGGTACAAGTGCCGAAATGGGAGATGATGGTTCAGTAGGAAGAGGAAACCGTGCAAACGGTCTTATCACACCGAACAGACCAATGAGTATGGAAGCAACCAGTGGTAAAAATCCAATCAACCACGTAGGTAAAATCTATAACTTACTTTCAAATGAAATTACAAGAGAAGTAGTATCAGATGTTGAAGGAGTAAAAAACATTGATATGATTATCTTAAGTCAAATAGGTAAACCTATCGATCAGCCAAGAACTGCTACAGCACATATCACAACAGAAGAAGGATACTCAATTGATGATGTTGAAGAGGATGTAACAAGAATCATTGATAAATGGTTAGAAAACATCACAGACATCAAAGACTTCATGTTGGAAGGAAAATTAAGAACATTTTAAGTATGGTATTTAATCCATCTTAAAATCTTTTTTTTTAATCTTGTTTTACATTATTGTTTTTCATAAATCTTAACATTATTTTATAGAATATTTTCATTGGAATTTTCTTAATAATACTGCAAGGAACTTTTTCATAATATTCAGTTTCTATTAACCTGTTTTCTACCCAATACTTATTATCTAATGGTATATGTGCATTATATGCCATGGCTCTCCATACATTATACATTATCAGGGCTTTCATGCCGGGACTGCTGAGTTTCTTTTCCTTTATGCTGTTATAAAATTTGGTAGTTTCTTTGTCTATTTTTTGTTTGGTCTCCAACGGAAGGTATCCATGGGCATCATGAGCGTGTACGAAGCATAGTTTGTATCTTTCATTATATCCCCAGTTGGCTAGTGTTTCATCAAGGTATTTTCCTACCTTTTTATGGGCTGTACCCGCTGTTGTAACGACTACCATTGCCTTATCTTCGAAGAAATATGGTCTATGATAGAAATATGCTAAGTGGTCAATAAAGTTTTTCATTAAACCAGTAACATTTAATGCATATACCGGGCTGGTGATTATCAGGCCATCACTTTCAATCATAGCTTTGACTATTGGCTGTATTATTTTGCTGTGAGGACAGGTGTGTTCTCCATTGGTAAAACAGCTGAAACATCCCCTACAACTAGGGATTTCCTCATCTATTAAATCTATTTCTGTAAATGTAACATTATCATCAAGATTGTTAAGAGTATCTTTTACTCTTTCCACTATCTTCCATGTATTTTTTCGTCTAGGACTACCGTTAATTATTAAAAAGTTCATTAAATCACCTATAGTTATTATTATTTTTCATATGCGGACTTTTTATTTTTTTTGATAAAAATAATTAAATATTATTGTAAGTAATGACAAAAATATAAACTAGCATAATATAACATAATCTAATCTTATGTAAATATTATAATTGAACGGGATTCATTAATATAACCATAAACTCATAAATATTGATTCCCATAATAAGAATTTAAAAGGAGATACTGTATGCCAATAAATGAGGTAGAACAGGGATATAATAAAGCTTTAGAAAATAAAATACAAAGATTCTGGCAAGAAC
>CADBRM010000045.1 GCA_902797085.1 uncultured Methanobacteriaceae archaeon | reverse complement strand
TGAGATATCTAAAACAAATGAGTCTATTGAAGTAATTGATAAAAGAATTACTTTAACTAGGTTGGATAATGATAATTATCATGATAAATTGTTAATGCTTCATTCAGAAATTGATGATTTTAATAAAAAATAATATCTGTTTTTTCATTATTTCATGTTATATTCCTATTTTTAAAACTATTTTTTTACATAAAATTTTTATTAAATCAATTACATAGATATTTATATTATATATAGTGTGTGGGGGTGTAGCTATTATTTTAGATTTTTTTGAAGAGAATAATCAGTTTAAAAATCAAGATGATTCAATGGCTTTTCGCTTTGTATGTAATTCATTGTCTTTTCAGATTGATTATGAGGTTGTAGATAAGGTTAAGGGTTATTTTCCGCATATAGGTGTCACTGCTCGTGAAGGTATTTGTGTATTGTACCGGGTTGCCGGAGATAATAATTGGTTTAATATTAATTCTTATGCAAATGTTTCTCCTATTAACATCACCATGTCCCATTTTGTTGAGAAAGATGAACAGTATGAGATAATAATATTTGGTCCTATCATTGGTAAGTTAAGTAAATTACAAGTAATTATACCGGATGATGCTGAAGGCAGTATAATTAATCCTAATCCTAATAGGAATATGGTTGTTGCTGGTGGTTTTAATAGCTTTGGTATTGGCTGTACCACTACAGGTTGCATGTTTTCTAATATTTTGGAACGAAAGTTTAATGCCAATGTTTCTCATGTCACTTTCAATACTTTGAATTATTTGGAAAACGTTTGTCATTACTATAAGAAGGGTGTTCCTCCTGTTGTAGATGTAGGTATTTTGGAGTTGGATAATTATACCCAACATGAATCTCTTGTTGAGGAGGTTCTCCCCGATGTTATAAGGTTTATGAAGCTCAGATGTAAACATTTAATAGGATGGTACAGTATATCAGATTCCAAAGATTTTAAGAAAATTATTGCCAATAATACAATTAAGGACTTCATTTATAATAAGGATCTTGAAGTTTTAGATTTATCCTATCTTCATGATGATGAACATAAGGAGATGTGCACATTCAGTGATGTTTACATTAATGATACGGGTAATATAATGATTTATAAGGAATTAGAAGAATGTATTAGGAGAGTTACAAAATGGAATATTTAACTTCTGTTAGAAATCATTTGAAAACTATTAACGAAAACAATATCCAGTATTTGAATGTAATGAATCATCCGGAATTAGTTTATGGTAATACAGTTGTTTCTAATAAGGTTGATTTCTGTAAGTATACCGAAGACATTCAGGAAGAGATGAAAAATTTCGGGACTGTAGTCAATAATGCCATGCAGCACTTGAAGACTGCTTCTTGTGGGTGTCGTATACGATTTAGAACAACTTCTCGTCGTTTGGTTTTCAAGGTTGAACTTAAACGTCCATCATACTTCAATAATATGGTTGGATGGAATTCTTCTGGTTTGGAAATATTTATAGTGGATGAAGAAGGAAACTACTCCTCTCATAGAATCATAGGTCCGCAGGACGGTTTCCGTATTTTTGCCGAACAGATAGCAATACCACCTAATAGTTCATTATGTATCTTCTTACCAAATTATAATACCATATTAAATATGTTAATAGGTATTGAGAGAGGTTCTAGAATTAAAGAGTTTAAATATCCTAAAGATAAACGAAATCCTATATTATTCTATGGTAACAGTATTACTCAGGGGGCTTCCGCCAGTAAGACCAGTAACAGTTTCCCTAATATTGTAAGTCGTAGACGTAATCAGGATATAATCAATTTATCTACAAATCTTTGTTGCAGAGCTACACCAAAAACTGCCGAGATGATTGGAGATATCAATTGTGAAGCTATTGTCATAGATTATTCTAAAGATGTTCCAAATTCAGAGGTTTTCAAGCAAACACATGAAAATTTTTATATGAAAATCAGGGAACATCATCCTGATAAAAAGATTATCATATTAACAACAGCATTATATAATAATTGGAAGGAATATAAAGAATTTGACGATATTATTAGGCAAACGTATGAAAATGCTGTTAAACGTGGGGAAAATACCTTACTCCTTAACCAAAGAGAGCTCTTCAGTGAAGAGGAATATGATTATGTTGCAATAGAAAATAATCACTACACGGATTATGGAATGTTTAAGGTTGCAGACAAAATTTGTGAATTGTTGGATTCATAAATATTTTTTCTTTTTTTAAAGTAATTAACTTTAGTTTATTTTCAATTTTTTTTTATTATTGGGCAAATAGTACGGAAAATGCTTTTTTCAAATATAATTATTAAAGGTTTTAACAATTTAAAGTGTTGCTTTGATAAGTTTCAATTCATGGGAATTTTTATCATATGTAGTTGCTAATATTTAGGATTAAATGAATTTTCATTATATCAAAATTTAAATAAAGATGAATAAAGAGGTAAATCATGTCACAAATTAATGTATCTGTAATTGTGCCAGTATACAATAAGGAAAAATATATTGGAACATGTTTAGATTCAATACTTAACCAGACACTAGAAAACATAGAAATAATTATTGTAGATGATGGCTCAACAGATAATTCATTGAATGTCATAGAGAGATATGCGAATAAATATTCCAATATTACTTTTGTCTCCCAAGAGAATCATGGTCCCGGACATGCTAGAAATGAGGGATTAAAAATAGCTAAAGGGGAATATGTGGCCTTTGTTGATGCAGATGATTGGATAGAAACTGAATCACTAAAGCAATTATTTGACAATGCAGATAATCATTCATCTGAATTGGTATTGTTCAATGCTATAGAACATTTGCCGGAAGGTAAATACAGAAACAGAATCTATTATCCTGAGGATATAGAAGGTACATTTACTTTTAAGGAAAAAAAAGATTTATTGATGAATAATTTCCAAATAGTCTGTACTAAATTGCATAAATTATCTTTTATCAAAGAGAACAATCTTCGATTTTCTGATGAAGGACTGTTTGAGGATGTATATTTCCATATTAAATCGGTCATCAAAGCAAGGGGAATATCCTATGTTAATAAAACGTTTTACAATTATAGGCGGACAGAAGCCAATACAAGACAATTAAAATCTATAAGAAGTAGGGAATGTTTCATATTCTTTGAAATATTGGATGATATAAAGAAATTGCTTATGGAAGAAAAAGTATATGGCGAGTTTGAAACAAACTTTTTACAGTTTAAATTAACAGAATTAAGTAATTTATTCAATAATATCAATTCTAATGATAAAAAAGATTTTTATAAAATTTTAAAAGAAGATTTTACATATAATTCTGTATCAAATGAAACATTGACAAAATTACCTGCAGATAAACAAAAATTTTATCTTTCAATAGTGGATTCTAAAGATATGGATGATTATTATAATTTGATTAAATCACAGAACAAAACACAGAAGTCCTCAAGGATTAATAAAGTATTCAAAAGGATTAAAAAAATATTTTAAAAAGTTATTTCATTTACAAATAACATAAATAAATAATAATGAAATTTTCAGGACGTATAAATAGTGGATTTTGAAATAAAGTATAAGGATGCTATGGCTCGTATAGGAACTTTTGAAACTCCTCATGGTAAGGTAACAACACCTAATCTTATGCCAGTAGTACATCCGGGAAAACAAACATTAGATGTTAAAAAGTTTGGTGCAGAGATAGTTATAACAAATTCATACATTATCTATAAAAATGAAAAACTTAAAGAAAAAGCATTGAAAGATGGTGTTCATGAATTAATAAACTTCCCAGGAACAATTGAAACAGATTCTGGTTCATTCCAGTTGTCTGTTTATGGGGATATAGATATCAATAACGAGGAAGTCATTAAGTTTCAGGAAGCAATCGGTACGGATATCGGAACAAGTTTGGATATTCCTACAGCACCTTATGTTAAAAGGGAAGAAGCTGAAGATGACCTAAAGATTACAATAGAAAGAGCAGAAGAAGCTTCTAAAGTAAGGAAAGATTTACTATTGAATAGTGTTGTACAGGGATCTACATTTCCTGATTTAAGGGAATATTGTGCAAAGGAAATATCTAAATTTGATGCAGACATTTATCCTATAGGTGCGGTGGTACCTTTAATGGAAATGTATCGTTATGCTGACCTGGTTGATGCTGTAATGTATTCAATGCGTGGACTGCCTGAAGATAAACCAAGACACCTTATGGGTGCAGGTCATCCTATGGTATTTGCTCTTGCTGTAGCAATGGGTTGTGATTTGTTTGATAGTGCGGCTTACATATTATATGCAAATAAAGATCGGTTCATGATGCCTGACGGAACATTAAAATTAGAGAATCTCATTGAAATGCCATGTAGCTGTAGGGTATGTACTGAGTACACAGTTGATGAATTAAGACAAATGAGTCAGGAAAAACGTGCTAAACTTATTGCCGAACATAATCTCCATATTAGTTTTGCAGAAATTAGAAGAATCAGACAAGCAATTGTTGACGGAGAATTAATGAAATTGGTTGAGTTACGTTGCAGGTCTCATCCTTTTTTACTTGATGGTCTAAGAAGACTGGAGGAATATCAGGAGGATATGGAAAAATTAAATCCAAGTAGTAAGAAATCAGCATTTTTCTACACGGGTTATGAATCATTATCTCGTTCTGAAATACCAAGACACCTAAGAAAACTTGAAAATGTTAAACCAACAAGTAAAAACCTGATTATTTTACCACACACAAGAAAGCCGTATAGTAAATATGTTAACAGGGAATATATTAAAAAGTATACTCCGAAAATTGCAACTTACTATTCTAATACTGATATCACAGACTATTCTGATTCTGATATCGTTGTAGCTGATGTTCCGTTTGGTATAATTCCATTGGCTTTGGATGAATTTTATCCGTTGGCACAAAATGAGTCACCGGCAATACATGATGAAAACTCAAAGAAATTTATCCGAGAAATTATTGGGGAATACTCCAGAAAGTATGAAAATATTTTAATACACAATAAAGTTGTTGAAAAATTTGATTTAGAAAACTTGTGTTTGGTTGAAGATGAATTAATTCTTCCTGAAGCAAAGGTCACTGATTTTGACAGACTAAAAACTATTGCAGATTATCAGTTCGGAACTGGTAGTGGAGAAAGTTTATTTGGAAACGATCCTGATAAAGTTAAAATAGAAAAAAGTAGGAAAACTGGTAAGATTAGGCATGTTTACGAGGGTGATGATATCATTGTAAACATGAGGGCTAGTGATGGTTTCTTAATACTCTCAGACCTTGGTGCAATAAGATTACATAAGCATTTGGAAAAACCTAACATGAGAGTTGTAGTTGCAGAGGATTCAGAACCATTTGCCAAAAAAGGAAAATCAGTATTTAACAAGTTTGTATTGGACTGTGATGAAAAAATCAGACGAAATGATGAAGTATTGATTGTTAACAAGGATGATGAGTTACTGGCTTGTGGTAAATCATTACTATCAAGTTATGAAATTAAGGATTTCAATACTGGACAGGCAATTAAAACTCGTAAAATAAAGAAATTTCAGGAGTAGATACTATGTCAGAAAAAAAGGAATTAAAAGTTAAATCAATTAAAAATGGTACAGTAATTGATCATATAAGACAGAACAGGGCAGCAAACGTATTGAGTATGCTTAATCTCCCTGATGATGAAACACCAGTAATGGTGGCAATTAATGTTGAATCATCAAATATGGGTAAAAAGGACATAGTTAAGATTGAAGGAAGAGAGTTATCTGGGGAAGAAGTTGACAAGCTGGCATTATTAACACCACTGGCATCAGTCAACATTATTCGTGATTATGAAATAGTTAATAAATTTAACGTTCATTTAACTGATGAAGTAATTGATGTGGTAAAATGTACCAACCCTAATTGTATTAGTAACTCAAATGAGCCGATACATGATAAGTTTTATGTTCAGGAAAAAGAACCTATTACATTACGATGTCATTATTGTGAACGTACAATGGACTATGAGGATATTGAATCACAATTTTAGTTAAATTATCATATGAATGACATATTGTTTTTTGGATATTAATCCATTACCATTTTTTTCACATCTTTTTTATTAAAGAGAGTATTGTTATTTATTTTTAATTTCTTGGTGAGAAGTATGTGCTTTTGTTAATATCTGAATTAAAAAAGTAACACTTTAATAATAATTAATTATGTACTAATCGATAAAAGAAATTCACAATATTTAAGTTTGTTTGATTATTTTTCAATATTAATAAAGTATTTTTATTACAAATTACAAAGTAGTTATATCTAATGTATTTATGTCTCTTGAAATTAGAAAACGTAAAATAATATATTTTTCTGATTTTTTCTTTAAGGGAGTGTTATATTTATGGAAAAAAATGCAATTATAATGGCTGCAGGTAAATCGGATAGATTTGCACCTTTTAGTTATGAAAAGCCTAAAGGTTTATTCATAGTGCGCGGAGAAGTATTGATTGAAAGACAAATAGAACAATTACTGGAAGCGGGTGTAAACGAAATTTATGTTGTAATAGGATATATGAAAGAAAAGTTCTTTTATCTTGAACAAAAGTATCCTCAAGTAAAATTGGTAATTAACAATACTTATGGTAAATATGGTAATATTTACTCATTATATGTGACAAGAAAATATTTGAAAAACACGTTTATTTGTTGTGCTGATCATTACTTCTTAAATAATCCTTTTTTAGATAATAATGATGAAAACAAGTCATATAGGGCATGTACCTATTTGGATGGTAATTTCAGAGAGTTTTCTATAGATTATTCCGATGCTGACATAATAACTGGTTGTTATGTTGGTGGGGAAGACAGTATGGCAATGGTTGGTCATGCATATTTCAATGAAAAATTCTCAGAAATTTTCAGGATTAAACTTGAAAACGAAATTGATAACTTTGGTGTAGCAAATATGTTCTGGGAGGAATTCTATGCTACTCACATAAAGGATTTGACTCTTTTCATGAACAAGTTCGATTATGATGAACTATTGGAATTTGATGACATTGATGATTTAAGGCAGTTTGATTCTGATTTCCTATTGAACGTTGATTCTGATATTGTTAGTAACATTTGTAATATATTGGATTGTCATCCTAATGAAATTAAAAACATTGAAGTTATTCAGGCAGGTTTGACTAATGTTTCCTTTAAGTTTTCTATAGATGGTCATGAGTATGTCTACAGACATCCTGGAGGAACAGCAGATAATTTGATCAACAGACAAACTGAGTTATATACCCAGTATCAGGCTAAGAAATATGACCTGGATAAGTCACTTATTTACATGGATAAGAATGGTTGGAAAATATCACACTTCATACAAAACATAATTCCATGTGACATATTTGCTAATGAACTTCACTTAAAACAGGTGATGGAATCATTACGTAAAACTCATGAAATCCCTTTATCTGATGAAGCAAAAATATTTGATAATGTTGCAGAGGCAAACCGACTAATTGGTTTGGCATGTGCAACTAAGGGAAACTTATTTAAGGAATTTGAGGAATTATTTACTAAAATATACAAGGTTGACGAACTTGTAAAAAAAGAAAGAGAGAAATATGGTATTGATCTTGTTATCAGCCACCATGATGTTTACGAACCAAATTTTATCTCAACGGAAGAAGGAGATTTCTACCTTATCGATTGGGAATACTCTGGAATAAATGATCCAATAAACGATGTTACAAGTATATTTACCAGATATGATTATAGTGAAGAACAAAGAGAACTATTATTAAGAGCATATTATGGAAGGGAACTAACTGAATTGGAACATAGGCATGCTATGGGTCAATCAATATTAAACGCATTTTATTGGATCAGTTGGGGACTATTCAAGGGAAGTGTTGGAGAAGAAGATGGATTTTTCTTTTTAACATCATATAAATATTTAATAAACAATATTGATGAAGTATTAGAAAGTTATGAGGAATTATAATGAATGTACCGGTTATTTTAGCAGGAGGTGTTGGTTCTAGAATTGGAGCTGATAGACCTAAACAATTTATTGAAGTATTGGGAAAACCAATCTTGGTGTATACAATCGAAGCTTTTCAAAATCATCCAGAAATAGATGCTATTGAAGTTGTATGTATAGAAAGTCATATAGATTATTTACAGAGCCTAGTGGAAAAATATAATCTCAGTAAGGTTAAATGGATTACTCCTGGTGGGGAAGATTTTCAACACTCCGTAATCAATGGTATAAATAATCTTAAAGGAAAGTTGGATGATGATGACATAGTTCTTGTACATTATGGAGCTTCACCTTTTGTTTCAGAAGATGTAATAACCGATGCTATTAGGGTATGTAAAGACAAGGGAAATTCATCACCTGCAATGTCCTCTCTATTATTGCTTGGAAGTAACGATGGAGATAAATCAACAACCTGGATTGACAGGGATAAGGTTGTAATATTTAATGCTCCTCAATGCTTTAAATTTTCATATGTAACCCAATTATATGATGAAGCAATAGAAAAAGGTTTGATAGAAAAAGTAGAACCTCATACCACTACACTGATGTATCTGATGGGAAGGGAAATATACTTTTCAAAGGGTAGTCAAACAAATATTAAAATAACCAATAAAGAAGATTTGGATCTTTTTGAAGGTTATGTTTTAATGAAAAAACTTAGAAATGAAAATTAATTTAATCTCCTTTTTTTTTATTCTATTTTTTTACTGAAGTTTATATATTTCAATTTCATTAAAGAAATTATTTTTCTTATTTTTTCTTTAACTTTTTTGCATGTTTTCTGTTAATGTTCGATTAAATATGTTTTTTAGATTTTTTTTCAATAATACATTAATACTAAAAATATATACTTATCAAATTATAAACTTATATTTATATTGTTTATAATATTCTCACGTTAAGAGTAATATCTGAAAAAAGGGGTTGAACTCCCTTTTTTCGAATTTTGGTGAAATCCATGAGTTCCGAAAATAATAAATCTAAATCAATAGAGTTACATGATGATTCGTTATGGGCTAAAACTGATTTTGTAACAACTAAAGTGGGAGAAGACACTTTAACCGTTACTAAAAAAGAGGGAAGTTCAAAACAAGAATTATATTATCCGAAAAACATCAGACTATCCGGTGATTTTGAAATAGAAATGGAAATAAAATCAGAAAATGGAAAATACATTACTTTCATGTTAAATAACAAATTAACATATGGTGGTAATGTATTTGGTTGGAGAAATATTTCTGAATGGACAGATTTAAGAATAGTCAGAAAGGATGGTAAACTGGAAGTATACTATGATAAGAGTAGGCATCCACAAGTACTTCGTGACAGTACTATGGAAGAATTATACTTCTGCATACGATTCAATGGATGGGAAGATGAGAACAGTTTGGAATATAGAAACTTGAGAATAATTAATAATGGAAAAATTATTTTTAAGGATTATTATATCAATTATGAGTTAGAAACCATCAACAAAAAAATAAACTTACTCTCGGATAAAATAGAAGATATTGATGTGAATACAAATAATTATATTAATTTTTCTCTTTTAAACACTGATATAAGAACTTCAGGAGCATTATATTATTCTCAAAGCTTCTGTAATGAATTGCTGGATTTTGTTGTTGGTATTTGCGAAAAGCATGACTTGGAATATTGGCTTGATTTTGGAACTTTATTGGGTGCTGTTCGTCATGGCGGTTTTATCCCATGGGATGATGATGTTGATTTGGGTATGATGAGGGAAGATTTCAATAAATTATTGGAAGTACTGGATGATGAATTTGAACAAACCGGTCTTGAAAAACACTTCTTTAAAAAGATTGATGTTCCTGTAGGTACAGGAAATTGGGCTAGAACATTTTTACAAGTATTATACATGGATGACAACAGGAAAACATTATCATGGGTGGATGTATTCGCATACGATTATATTAAAGATTTTGATGAAGATATCTCAACCAGATACTACAATGAAAGAAAGGAATTTAATCAGAAAATAATAAATGGTGTGGAAAGAAGTATTGCAGAAAAGGAAACCTACAAAAATCTTAACTTAACATACCATAAACAGGAACACATTATTCATGGAGTGGATGGAGCTCAAGGTGCATCAAATAAAGATATGAAATTTGATATCTTCGAAACATCATTATTCCACCCTTTGACAACAAGGAAATTCAACAATAAAGAATACAATGTACCACATGATTATGACAACTACCTCAGACGATTATATGGTGATTATCTTAAACCGGTAGTCAATCAGAAACATGGTCAAAAAGAGGATTTAATGAAAAGGGAAGATATGGATGTCTACTGCACATCCTATCTTGAAAAACTTAAGAAAATCAACAATCATCAGGAAGTCAAAATTTCGGAAGATTATGAAACAAGATTGGGTAAGATGGAATCTCTTGTATCGGATTTGCTGATTCAATACGATAAAAAGGATGAAAAAATAGAGAAGCTTAATGAAGAACTTCTTTCAGCAAAGGAAGATTTAAATTCCTATATCACATCATATAATGAACAATTCAAAACAATATATATGTACCATGATTTAAAAGATAAGGGAGTATTAAAATATTCGCGTGAACTTGATCAGGAATTGCTTGATTGGGTTGTGAAGGTATGCAAGAAACACGGACTTAACTATTGGTTAGATTATGGTACTTTATTGGGTGCTGTTCGTCATGGCGGTTTTATCCCATGGGACGATGATATTGATTTGGGTATGATGAGGGAAGATTTCAATATATTTGCAAAGGTTATGGATGAGGAAATCAAAGAAAATAACTTGGATGATATCGTTAATCTAAACCTTGATAGAACTGGTTCGAATGATAGTATAATTCCATTTATACAAATTTTCATAACGCCTGATTATAATAGGTTCTATGCCGGATTAGATGTTTTCCCATATGATTACATAGCCGATAAGGATACTTGCAACAGTAAAAAATTCTTAAAAGAAAAAGTATCATATCTCCGTAAAATGAATAAAAACAAGGACAGAACAAAGTATATTGGGGAATATTATGATAAGTTTAATTTAACTTACGAAAAACAAAATTTCATAATTCCGGGTATAGATAATGCCAGAGGTGGATATTCCGGATATAAATATGATGTTTTATCTTCAGATGATTTATATCCATTGAAAACAATTAAATTCAATGACATAGAATATGATTGTCCTGCCAATACGGATGTTTGGCTTAGAAGTATTTATGGGGAATATTATGAATTTCCAAAAATTATTCATCACCATCATCACAGACTGGACTTCTTGAATAAACAGGAAGACACAACAGAAATTTATGACGAATATTTGGAAAAGCTTAAGAAAGTTAATGAAAACTACGATTGAATATTTTCAATCTATTAATTCTATTATTTTGGTGAAAAAATGAGTTCTGAAAACAATCACACATACAGTTATGATAATAATCAACTAAAGCATGAGTATATTTCATGGAGACAGACACCATCAATAATAACTAAGATTAATGATAATTATGTTACAATTATTAAATCTGAGGGTGTTTCAAGTCAAGAATTATTCTATCCTAAAGATGTAAGGTTAACAGGAGACTTTGAAATCCAATTGGAAATTAAATCCGAACATGGAAAATACATTACTTTCATGTTAAATAATAAAGCATCATATGGGGGTAGTGTATTCGGTTGGAGAAATGTTACTAATTGGACAAAAATCAGAATAATACGAACTAATGATAAGATTGAAGTGTTTTATGCTGATTCTAAAAAACCACAGGTTACACGACAAAATGGTGATGAAAACTTATATTTCTTCTTCAGAATTAACGGATTGAAAGATGAAATTAAATTACATTATAGAAACTTAAAAATAGTTAATAATGGACGTTTAATCTTCAAGGATTGTTATCTGCTGGATGATATGGAATACTTATTGGAGAAAGTAGACCTGATGGGCAAAAAGGTGGAACTATACGAAAAAATGCTGGAATCAAACACTGCTTTATTCAATAACATACTATTGCATTATGATTTAAAACCAAAAAGTGTAGTGCAGAATTCTCATACTTTATACAAGGAACTCATTTCATTATTTGAGAATATCTGTAACAAATATGGTTTGAAATTCTGGATAGATTATGGATCCTTATTGGGTGCTGTTCGTCATGGTGGTTTTATTCCATGGGATGATGATGTTGATGTTGGAATGACTAGAAACGATTATGATAAACTGTTGGAAGTATTGGAAGATGAACTGAAATCCCAGAAATTGGAAGAGGATATTAATGTTCAAACAAATTCAATGGTTAAAGGTAACAGGTTCCCGTTCACAAAGTTTAACCTAAGTTATAAGAATGTTCTGTTAGGATTTATAGATATTTTCCCTTATGATTTTACTGAAGATAAAGAAACGACAAAATATGATTTTGTTAAAGCAAAGCAGAATGCATATGCCCTGATGAATGATGGTATGGACAGGGAAGTTGTCACGGAAAAAATCTTGGAAGAATTAAATTTCACGAGAAATGAGAAAGAATATATGTGTATGGGATATGAAGGTCCTGCAAATTACTTCTCAGTATTGGATACGGATACTATTTTCCCGTTATCATCAATTAATATAGAGGAAAAGAAATTTCCATGTCCAAACAAGCCGGAGTATTATTTGAGCATAATATATGGAAAAAATTATATGAAAATACCTGGAGTAATATATGACCATGGTTTTCATCATAGGTTGTTTACTACAGAAAAT
>CADBRM010000044.1 GCA_902797085.1 uncultured Methanobacteriaceae archaeon | reverse complement strand
CGTGTTTAATTAAATTTACTTTAGGTTTTATTGTCATAATATTATATTTGTTGGAACTTATTATCAATATTTAGGTTCTCAACTATAATTTTAAAAAAAAAAACAAAAGAATATTAAAAATCAGATATAGTATATATTTGACATGAAAAATAATTTATTATTTAATTATGATACTAAACATTGAAATATTATCATTTTGATTCCATGACAATAACTTCAAAAACTATTCAAGACAATATCAGAAATAACCCCTATAAAATGTCATTGAGTCATGGTAAATAAAAAGAGTGAGTTGATAAGTATGAATAGTTCTCATACTTATAAAATGGTTTTTTTAAAGATTATTTGTTACTTTTCGATTTTTAGGACTGTGGTCATCTTACCCGTTTTGTATAATCCATTTTCTCCGCTGATAATCAGCAGTTCATACATGCCGGGTCTGAGGGTGGAATATTTTTAGGACTTTCATCCACTGTCTGAATGTCTTCAATTATATCTGTTTCCTGTGCTATCATACAAGTATCAGCACTTGCACAAGTATAATCTGTATGATTATTGGTGTCTGTTGCAGATATCATTGAACAACAAATAATAGGAAAATTACCTATTTCTTGCCATTTTCACTCTACTCCTGCAAATTATATGATTTTTTTCATTAATATTACCATTTAATATAAAATAATAAGATTTAATATTTTATTCTAAATTTTTTTTAATTAAATGAAGATATATATGAGTAAAAGTATCATAACCATTATTTATAACCTACTTAAGAATAAGAGAAGTATCTTCCATAATAAACTATGAATAAATCTTCTAAACGCTTATAACATATCATTTTTTATGATACAGAACAACAGCAATCCCATGGGACAAAATTCACTATATAAACATGATATATTGTATAATTTATTTTTATTAGAAATACTTGAAAAAAGTGTATTGAATATGAATTTTGATAAAATATCCTATGAATAATAAAGAAAAAAAATGTTTACACATATAATAATAAATAAACATATGATATAAATGAATAAATAATAAATTTTAGACATAGTTATTAAAATATATTGCTGATGATTCTATATACTAACTAATAATCAAATATGACATTCATTTGTAAAAATAAGAAAAAAAAATGATTATCTGAAAACAATTGTTCAAGGCTATAAAAAAAAAGTGAAAAAATGATGTAGATTATTGTTTTAATCTTCATCTAAATCATAGTTACGGTTGAAGTTTAGGTCTCTTGTTTTGTAGATTGTTGCTCTTCTTAATTTAAGCAGGTCTTTCTTTTTGGTGTCGAAGTCTTCCATTGATTTGATGTTTTCCTTAATATAGTCAAGGATTTCATCCACTACTGCCGTTTTATGTACCCAGTTGCAGTCTTTACAGTTCCATACATTCTTGTTTTCTATCCATTTTCCTCCTGTTGATCCATCTGCACATGGATAGAATGGACAGTAACAGAAGGTACAGCTTTCTTCATCATTATGACATGGGAAATATTCGCAATCCGTATTTTGTCCTATCTGTATGTCCCCTTTGAAGAATCTTTCATAGAACTGTTCTGTCTGTTCCGGTAATTTTGCTGTCATTTTGTATCCGCGTGGTGTAATCATTTTACCTTTCTTGACATATGTCATTGAGTTTCCTACAATGATTGTTGTGGACATGTGAATATCCTGGTCTTTGAGTTCCTTGAGCTTGCAGATTTTTGTGATTGTTTCTGTACCTTCAGTTTTAACAATACCTACTGGTGTTTCAGGGTTTCTATTTTCCACCAGAATGTCACATGCTGTTTCGAATGGTATTGTTCTGGTTTTACTTTTTGGATTGTAAAATGCTATTACCAAATCAGCTATTGCTGCGTGTTTAATCTTTCTTTGAATCTCTTCTAGTGGGGTTAACAAGTCACTGAGACTTATAATTGCAAGGTCATGTAATGGTGCCCCCAATGCACTTGCTGAATAGGTTGCTGCTGTAACTCCAGGTATTACTTCAAATTCCAAATCACTGTATTTGTCAATTATCTGGAAGTATACATTTGCCATACCATAGATTCCAGGGTCTCCTGAGCTTATTATTGCAACTTTTTTTCCTTCCTTTTCCATTTCAACTGCTAACTCTACCCTTTCCATTTCATCTCCCATACCTCTTCTTAAAACTTCCTTTCCTTCAAGCAAGTCTTCTATGTGTTCAAGATATGGTTGATATGCTATTATAACATCAGCTTCTTTGATTTTGTCAGCTGCTTTGAGGGTCATGTGCTCTCTTTTTGATCCTATGCCTATTAAACTTATCATATTAATTTACTCCCATTAAAAATCATTAAAAAAACTTAAAAGTATTACATAAATTATTTTGTTAAATATTAAATCATTATATTCATTTTTTAACGCTTTAATATTACTTTATTAATTATTATATTTATTATTATGTTTAAATATTCAAATTAAATAGAATTGAAATGAATAAAAATGAAATAAAAAAAAGATTTAAGGGTGGAGAATTATGCTCTTGTCTTTTGAGTATTGGAACTTGCTGTATTGGTTGCAGTATTATTTACAGTACCGTTGCTGTTGGTGTAATTAACCAAACTATCAATAGAATTATCAGTTCCCCTGTTACTGTTTTGGTTGTAAAGAACTATTCTTTCCTTTAATGATATTGAAGTAGTGTTTATTTTAACTCTACCTGTGGAATAAACTTCACCAATGGCAGTCGCCGTAATACTATACGTTTGTTCAGGGACAATTTGAATATATCCACCAGATGCTATTTGTGTGTCCTTTGTAGCTAAAGCCGTTATAGTTACCGTTTGATTTCCAGTATCATCATTCGATATTTTGGCCGATACAGAATTGAGATTAACACTCAAATTTGTCATATTATTTAACACTAATGCTACATCTTCATCATTAGTAATGTTTAATGTGTCCTGTTCATTTAATTTCTTTTCACCTGTAATTGAAGACACAAAGTCAGATCCACTGTCTACCTGTACTGACAGCAATTCCAATGGATTTACAGGTCCTGATGAAATAAGACTGTATGATGCAAATAATCCTATTTCAAAAAACAATATAATACCCACTATAAATAGAAGTATTTTCAATATTCTTGACATAACTCACCCTCCGATTTTTCTATTCTATAAAAATATATACTATATAAATTTAAGTTAATACTATTATATACATATTTTTAAAGCTTTGAAAATATAAAAGTAAATATAAGAAAAAAATTTATTTCCGAAAAAAATGATTATAGCTGATTTTCATGCCTAACGATATAATTAAAAAATTTCAAGATGTAAACCTATTGTTGAACAACAATGCATTTGCTGAAATTAAAGCCAATACAGACACCGATTATTTGATCAATGAACTTATAGACTATATGGAAAACAACGAGAAGGATGAATACATTATTACTACAGACACTATCAGAAACTACCAGACACATGAAAGAAAACGTATACATGAATCAATCATAGAAAACCCCAAAACCAGGGAAATACGTGAAAATCAAGAAACTCCTTATGAAATTACTATGGATGTGACCAACAAGTCATATACTGACGGAGATATCAAAGATTTAAACAAATACTTCAACAGCCGTTTTGAAAAATTAAAAAAGATAATACAAGAAAATCCTGAATACAACAAGGTTGAAGATTTAAAAAACACTAAAACCAATATAGATAATCTTCATGTCATAGGAATAGTTAACAGCATAAACAACACAAAAAATGGGCATAAGATCATTGAAATAGAGGACACCACAGGTACTGGAAGCATTATAGTACTTAAGGATTATGAAGATTTGCTTGAAAGCAGCAAAACAATAGTAAAAGATGAAGTAATTGGAGTCAGCGGCAGCACTACAGGTACTCTAATACGTGCAGATGACATAGTACATCCTGGGATTCAAAGGAGAATTGTTGACAAGCCCATGGACTTCTCGGCAGTTTTCATTTCTGATGTGCACATTGGAAGTAAACAATTCGATGAAGAAGCCTTTAACAAGTTCATAAAATGGTTAAATGGAAATTATGGCAGTGAAGAGCAACAGGATTTGGCTAATGATGTTAAGTATCTGATTGTTGGCGGAGACCTCGTTGATGGTATTGGAGTATATCCGAACCAAGAAAAAGAACTGAAAATTAAAGACATTTATGAACAATATGAAGAGGCCGGAAGACTACTTGGTGACATTACAGACATTCCTATTATAATATCACCAGGAAACCACGATGCAACCAGACTTGCAGAACCACAGCCAGCATTAACCGAAAAATATGCCAAAGACCTGTGTCATCAGAAGAATGTTGAAATGGTAAGCAATCCGTCAATGATTAAATTGGACAACATCAATGTACAGGTATACCATGGTCGTAGCTTTGATGATATAGTAATGGCATTGAATGGTTATACTCATGCAGATACTGATAAAATAATGAAATTGCTGCTTGAAAAAAGGCATCTTGCACCAATATATGGTGAAAGAACACCTCTTGCAAGTGAATTTGAAGATTATATGGTTATGGATGAGGTTCCGGATATATTACATACAGGACACGTTCACATAAATTCCCATGTAAAATATAAGGGAATTCATATGTTAAATTCAGGTACGTTCCAAAGACAGACCGAGTTCCAGAAGATTTATAATATCGTACCGACTTATGGTCAAGTACCAGTAATTAGAAGAGGTACAATGCAGTTATTGGACTTTACCAGCAATTAAAAAGGGTGATTATATGGATAATAATATTATAGAAGAAATTGTTAGAACGGCACATCACATTTATGATAAGGAAATGATACTGGGCAAGGCGGGAAATATTAGTATTCTTGATGACAATAGAGAGCATATGTATATTACAGCGTCAGGTACTGATTTCAAAAGTCTTGTTCATGAAGATGTCATCAAGGTTAATATTGAAGACTTGAGTTACGAATCGGTTGACAATAGAGTACCTTCAATGGAAACCAATTTACATATTGGCATTTACAGAAAGAGATCAGATGTAAAAAGTGTTGTTCATGTACATTCACCGTATGCAACAGCATTTGCATTCAGCAACAAAAAACTACGACAACTTGAAGGTTTTGGTGAAATTACTGGTGAATACATTGCCGAAGTAGATTATTATCCACCTGGTAGTAAAAAATTGGCAAAACATGCTAGTGATGCTTTGAAAAACGAGGACAGTGTCTTGTTAAAAGACCATGGGGTTATTACTATAGGTAAAAATATTGATGAAGCTACACTTCTATGCGAATATATAGAAGGTATAGCTAAAACTCAATATATTACACATGTGCTTAATCTTTAACTGCTTCTAGTTCACTTAAAATATTCCATATAAGAATTCTTGCATGAATTGGAATGTTAGGATCGTTACTTATATCATCCAATATTGATATAACTGTACTGGCTTTTATAGTTGGCTCATCATCTTCTTTAGCTAATAATGCTGTTGAATCTTCAGCAGCCTTTCTAATATTTCTTGGTACACTATTATCATTGATTATCTGTGATAATATTTCGGTACAATTTGCAAATATTTGTTCATTATTCATTATATCAGACATAAAACACACTCCCTTTTAAATTAAATTAATGATTAAGGTAATTCCTTTTAAAATTTTTTATTAATATAATTTTCAATACTTGTTTAATATATTATAATATTTATGTCAATCATATTATAAAAATAAATGTTTTTTGAAAAGAACAAATGATAAAATATTAAAGTAAAATTTAAAAAAAATAAAAAAAAGACATAGATTGCAAGTGTAAAATATCATTATTTAACGGATACAGCTATGGTTACACCATTATAGGCAGTCTTCTTGAATATCAAATGGGAATCATCACCATTGGCAATAAGACAGGAAGGTTCACAGACACCTCTAACTCCAAACTGTTTCATTACAAAATCTGATTTTGAACATTCATCACTATTAAATGACTTGATATCATCCATGGAAATAATTATCAGTTCTTTGTTCAGCCGTTCTGCATTTTCAAGAATTCCCCTTTCGTTAGCTTTGACATCGGCCGTAGCTAAAAAATCAATTCTATCTGGAGGAAATCCCAAAATTTGACATGCCTGATTTATGGCATTTTCAACTTTTGATGTCTCGATATCCCTTCTTGCACCGATACCCATAACAAGACGTTTAGGCCTTAAAATTACATCATGACCATCAGCTATGCCAACAATATTATTATAATCGTTATCAATATGGATATTATACGAATTTTCCATTTGACCAGACAGAATATATGAGTATTTTGAAGGCAAATATAAGTCAACATTAATATTGTTAACTAATGCCCTGTTAATATATTTGATATTTTCAGGATTTTCCAGTGAACAATAATAACGTTTAGCAATGGAATCAATGCCTATTTTATTGTTTACATCAGTTGAAGTGGTTATAACTGGTGTTGAACTTAAAAGTTCGGCTATTTTTAACGTTAAATCATTGGCTCCACCAAAGTGTCCGCTTAGTAGGCTTATAACATAGTTGGCATTATCATCAACTAATAAAACCGCAGGATCAGAAAGCTTGGAAGTTACATGGGGAGCAATGGACCTGATCATTATACCTGAAGCCATTATTCCAATGATACAGTCATACTTGTCAAAAATATTGTTAACAGTTTCTATAATATTTTTATGATATTGTGTAACGTTCATTACCAATGGATTTTCTATTAGTTCATCATATATTTTGTCTGACACTTTTTTTCCTTGATTTGTTACTGATAAAATTGCTATATTCATTTTCAAAACCTACATTACTATAAACATTAATATGAAGTAAACCAGAACAATTGTCAATATAAATAACAATGAAGACACTTTAGTTATGTTAATTGCCTGTGAAATCTTTTCTTTTGTTAATTCATCGGTCCCGTAACCCAATTCATAGACTCCTTCCTTAACAAGTACAATGTTTAATGCTCCGGCAGTTGCCGCCATCGAATATCCGCTATTTGGACTTGGTGTTTTTAGAGCAAATTTTTTCATCACATTATAGGATTGGTTATAGTCATATCTGAGAATCACTGCTGCCAGAACAACATAATATCCTGTAATCCTTGCAGGAATATAATTTAACACATCATCCAGTTTTGCAGGATATCGACCAATATCAATCAGCTCATCAGTTTCATAACCTAACATTGCATCCATAGTATTTGAAACTCTGTATATGATTGCTCCACAAATTCCAACTATAATACCGAAAAATAAACTTAATATAGTGGTATAGAATAGAGGTGCTATGATGCTATCAGTGATGTTTTCGGTTAAAGTTTCTATTGCTGCAGAAGTAATGCGTGATTCGGTTAATTCTTCCGTGTTTCTGCTGACGAGATATGACATGGATTTGCGTGCTTTATTGATGTCCTCGCTGAGTTCATCTTGTATTTTACGAACAGATTCTATAAGGAAGTTGATAGAAAATGTTGTTGACAAAAGTAATGATGCAAATATAACAAATAGCCATTGATTGACATAAGCACATATCAAAAGAATTATTAAACTGATTGCAGTGAATGTGAATGTTGTTGTCAGTATTGTTAACAATCCTGAAATCCTTGTCTTGGGCAGATAGTTCTTTAATTTTTCAATAAGTTTTCCCATATATATTACGGGATGTATTATGTTAGGAACTTCTCCAATAATCATGTCAATAATTACTGCCAGAACAATAATTGAAATTCCATATATTAAAGTCTCGTAAATCATTACTATACTTTTTATTTTTCAAAGTATATAATAGAGGTGATTTGCAAGTGTAACATTGATTGATGCAGCAATAAAATACCAAATAGTGAGACATATATTTCAAGTGTAAATTTTTTCTACACAAAAAAATGGAGCAATATAAAAGAGGTATATTGCAAGTGTAAAAAATAATGATAAAAAACAGATAGATATATAGACATATATTTCAAGTGTAATACAAAATTGATGAAACTGAAAATGAAAATATATAGATAAATTTCAATTGTAAAAAATTATAAAAATTATGTATAAAGTATTACTATAATAATTATTTTTATTTTTGTATTACTTTGTATAATAAATTTTTATAAAAAATTTTTATCAAAATTAAATAAGGGAATATGTATAATAAGCTTTAAAAATACTTATTTTAATATATTATTTATTATTTTTTATTTATTTATTATATTATTATATTATTATTATTTATATTATATTATTTTATTATATTATTTGTATTTTATTATTTTAAATATTATATAAACTTTATTTTTATATTAATAATGAATTTTTTCTTTATTTTATTTTTTTATTTATATTACTTCATAATTTAAAATTTATTTCCAAAAATTTTTAGGGGTACAACATAAAAATTTTACACTTGCAATATACGTCCCTCTCTCTAAAGCTTTTTATACTATGATAAATAGAATATGTAATATCAAATTTTTCACTTGAAATATTATTATTACAACTATTAATATACTTGAAACAGAACATAAGGAGCATCATTATGAACATTTTTGAACAATTGAAAGAACAAAAAACAATTTTTAAAGATAAAAGTTATCTAGATCACAGATTTATTCCAGAAACGTTACCACACAGAGATGAAAAAATTAAATTAATCGCTAAACACTGGGTTGAAGCATTAAGTAACATAACACCACAGGACATTACAATATACGGTAAAACAGGAACCGGAAAAACAGCAGTAGCCAAATATGCAGCGAAACAACTCGAAGAAGTTGCTGCGCAGAACAACCTCAACATTAAAATTGTATATTTAAGATGTACAGACTATAACACTGAATATCAGATACTTGCTAAATTATGTCAGGAACTTGGTAAACCTGTACCATACAGAGGTTGGACAAAGGCAGAAGTTGTAAACACATTCAGAAATCTGTTTACTAACAATATTTTAGGTGAAGATTTAATTTTGATAGTTATACTTGACGAAATTGATGTTATCCTTAAAAATGATGGAGACAATATTCTTTATACTTTAACACGAACAGATAATGTTTCAATAACTTCCATTAGTAACTATGTGGACTTCAAACGTTACATCAAACCGAAAGTAAAAAGCAGTCTCAGGGATCGTGAAATAGTATTTCCACCATACAATGCTCAACAGCTAAATGATATTCTTCAAGAACGTTCAAAACTTTCGTTTAATGATGGTGTCATTGATGAAGGAGTATTAAGTTTATGTTCAGCACTTGCAGCAAAAGAAGAGGGTGATGCACGTTATGCACTGGATCTTCTTAAAACTTCAGGTGAAATAGCTGATGAAAAGGATTCTGATGTAATAACAGAAAACTTTGTAAAAGAAGCTAAGGATCTTATTGAACACAATAAAATCATTGATATAGTAATGACATTGCCTATCCAGCAGCAGAAAGTGTTGGAGGCTATCACTTTATTGACGTACAAAAAAGAGGAAATCACATCAGGATTATTGTATGAAGTGTACCAGGATTTGGCAAAGAATGATAAAGTATCATACAGACGTTTATTTGACTTTATAAATGAATTGGAAATGTTGGGACTGATATCCGCAAATACCATTTCAAGAGGACGTGGAAAGGGAAGAACTAACATCATTACACTTCAGTGTGATACTGATTTAATAGATCAGGCACTAATATACAAAGATTAATCATCGCCTTTTATTTACTTTTTTT
>CADBRM010000043.1 GCA_902797085.1 uncultured Methanobacteriaceae archaeon | reverse complement strand
TCTTGTGGTTGTGGTTCTGGTATGTCTGTGTTGTTTCCGGATGGTTCTTCAATAGGGTTGTCTATTGGATTTTCTGTTGAATTTTCATTAGGATTATCTGTTTGATTATTGTTTGTTGGATTGTCTTCTTGATTTTCACCAGGTTTATCATTAGGATTGTCTGTTTGGTTGCTTATTGGTCTAGGATTTGATGGATCATATTCATAATTGCCGATTTGAGTTCCACCATTTATGATAGTATTCGCAAAGTCAAATATTCCATTTCCTTCTATGATTGTTTCTCCATAACCTCTTTCAACATTTATTACAACTTCATTATTGAAAACACTTAAATCGTTATTTGTTATTTTTGCAGAATCTTCTAATTCTGTTTTTATTGCTGCTCCTGTATCAGTTGTTATTATGTTTCCACTGATTAGACTATCTCTACCATAGTAAAGGTATATTCCGCTTGTTTGTGGTTTTAGATAATCTGGTGAGGCCTGTGTTTCGTTGGTTTCACCAACACTTTCTATTATGTTGTTTGTAATTTTTGTACCTGCAGCTACTGCTGCCACACCTATAGCAGATGATCCTTCAACTTTTATGTTGTTGTTTGAAATTGTTGAATTCATTCCACCGAATAATTCTATTGCATACATGTGTGTTGAAGAACCTGTGATTGTGTTCCCATCAATCGTATTGTTTAATGTTTTGGAGGTCTGTTTATTATACTTTCCCCCACCATATGCGTATTCTGTTACCATGATACCATATGCTGCATCTATAAGTCCTGATTCATCTATTGGAGTGTCTTCTGTAGTCAATATTATTGTATTATTTCGTAGTGTGTTGTTTGAGGCAGCACCTTCTATGGATATTCCACTGGCATATCTTATTGATGTGATGTTGAGATAATTATTTGTAACCAAATTGTTGTTATTATAAATTCTCATACCATACAGGTATATGGTTCCATCCATATATACAATGTTTCTATCTACTAGATTGTTGTTTCCATAGACAGACATTGTGTATATTGTTCCAAAAGGATATTCTTTGCTTTCTGATTCATGAACATAGAATATGTTGTCACATATGCTGTTGTTTGTTCCATGTGTTACCAGCGCTTCTCCTTTACATTCTACTGTTACAGAAACCCAATTGATGGTCATTGAAGGATATGAAACATCAAAACTGCAATTTCTTATTAAATTATTGTCTCCATATACATTTATTGCTCTATAATAGTCATCAATTATTACATCTCTATACTCGTTAAATGATAAATTTTCGATTATGTTGTTATCGCTTTCAATTAATATATTTTGAGTATATTTGCTATTGTCATCCGAATTGAATGTGAGGTTGGACAGGTATATGTTTCCATTGCTATTTACATTTATATGGGAATTTAACAATACCACTCCTTCTCTTCCAATTATAGTAACATTTTTACTTGTTATATCCAGACAAAAATCTTCTAAGGAATCGTTAATAACTATTCTTGAATTATCCTTATAGTTATACCCGTTGTAATCTTGGTAATTTGATTCGGTTAGATATACTGTTTCTGAATATTCCTTAATATTTGCATCATCAGATGTGTTTTCAGATGGAGTGTCCACTTCATCAGATGTGATGTTTGTATTTGTTATTGAATAATCATCCGCTGCAGAGACACAACTTATCATAGTTAGTAAGATTATTGTTATCAATATCATTATCCATTTTCTATTTTTAGAAAAAAACTCTTTCACCTCCATCCATTTTTTTATAACAACAATAAGAAAAACAAATTTAATTTTTTTATTTCGAATTAATCAAATTTCTCTTATTATAATTATATTTATGTTTATTAATATGTAGAGTATACTTTATAATGGTTATGTTTTAAGTTTGGATTTGATGGACTTAATTGGTTTTCTGGTTTGATTGGAAAAATAGTATATATATATCAATTATATATTTTTTTTAATGGACTTAGTAGAAATCTTACGCTAATTCATTGACAAAAATAGTATTATAAAAACATATGTCTACAATTAGGAAGTATTGTTGATTTTGTCCTGAAAAGAACATATTTGCTATAAATTGTACTTCACTCAAAATAACGTTTTTCAGAGATTTTAAAAAAATAGTATGGAAGTGGATACTTCCTGTTGTTTATTGTACTTTGAATGTTGTAGCTGTTGAATAAGAATTGTACTTGGTATTTCCCGGATAACTAACAGTTATGTTATTAGTTCCAATCACAGTTGTTTTATAACTAATAGAATAAATTCCTTTGTTGTCTGTTTTAACAGAGGTTGTCACACCATTGATATTTACTTTAACATTGCTGTTTGTTAATGCGACACCATCTGAATTTGTAAATTTACCTGTAACAGTGATGGTACTTCCCTTGGTTGTGGTATTAATTTTATTAATGGTTATTTTTGTGTCTTTTTTATTAACGGTGAATGTTGTTGTTGTGTTTGTTGCGGAGTATCTGGTGTTTCCTCCGTA
>CADBRM010000042.1 GCA_902797085.1 uncultured Methanobacteriaceae archaeon | reverse complement strand
TGGGTCCGCCCGGATTTGAACCGGAGTCTCAGGCTCCCAAAGCCCAAAGGATCGACCAAGCTACCCTACGGACCCAATGCATAAATATAAACAGAGCCTCAGGAGGGAATTGAACCCCCGACCGCTTGATTACAAGTCAAGCGCTCCACCGACTGAGCTACTGAGGCACCCTTTTTGTTCCAACCAATTGTAACCTAATTGGTTAGAAGTCATTTATTATTTAATTACTTCTTAATATATAAATGTTTTGGTATATGAACTCACAAAATAAAAAATAATTAAAATAGGATTTAAGGTATATAACACATTAAAAACTATTTAAAAAATTATTAAAAAATAATTATTTCTTATTTGTTTTAGCAGATTCGATTAAAGCTTTTACAGCAGGCAATTCTTCACCAGCAATTAAATTTATACTTGCTCCACCACCACTACTAATATGAGTAACTACACCTTCTAAATCCATACTGCTAGCAGCTGCTGCCAGATGCCCACCACCAATAATTGAGAAACCTTCAGATTCACCGATAGCATTCAATAAATCTTTTGTTCCTGCATCAAAGCCATCTCTTTCAAATACACCTGCCGGACCATTAGCGAATAATGTTTTTGCTTCCAAGATTTTTTCGATATATATTTCGATAGTTTTGGAACCAATATCATAAATTGGTAAATTTGGAATATTATCAGAAGGATATTCAACCCTAGAGTCATCTTCCAAAATTGCAAGATCAACAGGTAAAATAATTTTATCCTCATAATCTTCCAGTAAATCTCTGGCAATTTCTATGTAATCTTCATATCCTCTTTCTTTAATGAAGTTTAAATTATATTCTTTTAAATCATATCCTTTGGCTACTAAGAAAATGTTAGCTACCAAACCTGTTGTTAAAATATAATCTGCAGAATTAGTCCTTAATGCGTTAGCCATTACATTAATTGAATCATCAGCTTTGATTCCGCCTAAAACATATACTCTTGGTTCCTGTGCATTATCAAGTATACCGAATAATGAGTTTAATTCCAATTCCATTACTCTTCCTGCAATTGATGGCAATACCTGTGAGAATCCGATGATACTGGTTTGTGAACGGTGGGCTGTAGCAAATGCATCATTTACAAAGTAATCTGCCAATGGATATAATTTTTGTACCATTACAGAATTTGCTTGTTCTTCAGCCGATAATTTTGGCATTTCTTCTGAGAAGAATCTTACATTTTCCAATAGTACTATTTCACCATTAACCATATTGGAGATAACGTTTAATGCCTGACTTGAGAAAATTGAATCAACGTATTGTACTTCTTTTCCAATTATGTTTGACAAGGATAGTGCATGCTGTTTGAGTGTTGTGAAGTCTGATTTTCCCGGTCTGCTCTGGTGTGCCAATATTACAACTTTAGCTCCCCTGTCAGATAATTCAGAGATTGTTGTTGAATGCAATACCATTCTTGTATCATCCAACAATTCCCCACTTAACGGGTCTACTGGAGAGTTAACATCTACTCTTAACAATACGGTTTTGCCTTCAAAATCGAAGTCATCCATTGTATCAAAATCATAATCCATATTACATACCCCTCTTATTTTTAAGAAATTATTTTTATATTAAACTTACTAAATCTAACAAGGCCTGTTTTTGATCGTCTGCTTTAATAATACCCGATGCTAATAATACACCTTGTGAACCTAATTCTAATGCTGCTTTCAAATCTTCACCTGTAGATATTCCTGCACCGCATAAGACTATTACATCCTTATTTATTTTGTGTATTTCTTCAACTGTATTTTCTACAATTTCAGGGTTTGCTTGAGATACTGGTATTCCTGTTCCTATTAGTTCCGGTGGCTCTATTGCTATATAGTCCGGATTGAATGATGCTGCTGCCGCACTTGTTTTGACATTGTTTGTACATAGTACACTTGTCAATTCCAGTTCTTTTGTTTTTTCCACTACTGCATCAATGTCAGCAAGTGTTAATCTTTGTTCTGAGTGGTTGATTAATGTTCCGTTTACTCCTGCCTCTTTTATTGCTTCGGGTAATGTTGAACCTGTGTGTCCTCCAGGTGTGATTGCATCCATGTGTTGTGAATATACCGGAATGTCAACTTCATTGATGATAGGATATAAATCTACTGCCTGTGGAGCTATTGCCATGTTTACGCCTGATTCTTCACTAGCTTCCTGCACATATCTTGATAGCTGTACTGCATTTTTCCCTGTGGATTCAGTGTATGTTTTATAGTTAAGTATTATTATTGGTGTTTTACTCATAATTTTTACCTACTAATTTTTTTTATTAATATATATTTATCTTAATAATCATTATAGTAGATTTTGTTTTGTTGAAAATTTTTTAACAGATTACTAACAGATATATTATATAGTATGATAATCACAGAAAATGAACGTAAAAATTTAGAGAAAAAGGGTTATAGATTTGCCGGCGACCATGCCCATGCTGGTAACAAGATTTGTCATTGGACACGCAAGAGTATTGTTGATGATGGTGTCTGTTACAAGGAACAGTTTTATGGTATTAAAAGTCATAGATGCCTTCAAATGTCACCGTCCATCCCCTACTGTCAACATAAATGTCTTTTCTGTTGGAGAGACACCAATATTACAAAAACCAGTTGGGATACTGATGATTATGATGATCCAAAGACAATTATTGAGGATTGTATTGAAAATCAGAAGACTCTGCTGTGCGGTTACTTCGGTAATGATCGGGCCAATCCCAAAAAGCTGGAGGAATGTGTGAAACCCAACAATGCCGCTATGAGTTTAGCTGGTGAACCTTTGCTTTATCCCGAAATCAATCAGTTGATTCATGAGTTTAAAAGAAAAGATTTCACCACTTTCCTTGTTAGTAATGGGGAGAATCCCGAGAAGATTGCTGCCCTTACTGAAGAGGAACCTACACAGTTGTATGTTTCTTTGGATGCACCCAATGAGGAAACTTATAGAAAAGTTTGTCTTCCCCAGGTTGAGAAGGGTTGGGAAAAACTTAATGAAAGTTTAGAACTGTTATCCACCCTTGATACCCGTAAGGTTTTACGTATTACCAGCGTTAAGGATTTGAATATGAATAATCCCGAGGAGTATGCCAAGTTAATTTCCAAGTATGACGTTGATTTTGTCGAGATTAAGGCTTACATGTTTGTCGGGGATTCACGCAATAGGCTTGAGTGGGAAAATATGCCGAAGACTGTTGACCTGCAAAACTTTGCATTTGAGGTTGCCGAAAATGCCGGTCTGGATGTTATTGATGAAGTCGAGAAAAGTAGGGTTTTGTTGCTTGGTGACAAAAAACCCGCAAAGTATAATAATTAGAACTTCAAATTATATGTAGAGGTGAACATTCTTATGAGTGGAAAAACTATAGGCGCAATACTTTTAATGGTTATTGCAATTCTAATCATTGTTCCTATCGGCTTTTCAGGTCAAGCTGATGGAAATAATGTTGTTGTAACATATGGTGAAACGACTTATAACAATGCCGACTATAAGAGTATTGTTGATAATTATTTTGGAGTAAGTAATGCTAAGGAAAGTGTTATTACTGCAAGTGATGTGAATGAAATTTCTTCAGGCATCAGCCAGAGATATTATAATTCTAATCAAATTTTCTCCTGTGCCATGCTTGATTTAAGCAGTAACAATAATATCAGAATCGATGTGGATACTTCCAGAATTACCACAGTTACTCCTAGCATGTATAAATCTGCCTTAGAGTCTGCAGGTATCACTAAGGGTTATGTGAAAATTACCAGCCCTGTCTCTGCTACCGGTGAAAGTGCTTTGGCAGGTGTTATGAAATCTTACGAAACAAGTACTGGTAAAGAAATTCCTACCGAAGTTAAGGATGCAGCCAATAATGAAATTTATACTGAAACTTCCATCGTTAACAATACAGGTGCCAGTGCCGATGATGTTGCTAAAATTATGAGTGAGATCAAGGAGGAAGTTGCTAAACAAAATACTACCGACAGACAGACTATCATCAACATTGTGAATAATGTTATCAACAATTATAATATCAACATCTCGGATAACGATATTGACAACATTGTAACCAGTGTTCAACAAACTCAGGCTGTTCAGGATAAGGCTGTGGATTATCAAAACCAGATTAGCGATTATATAAATAGCAGTGAGGGTCAATCTTTCATTGACAGCATTATCAATTTCATTAATTCGTTCCTGAATGGAGGTAACTCTGTAAAGATTGATTCATCTGAGTTATCATCCAACATTAATAATTTGAGTAACTAGTTTTGGTTACTGATTTATTATTTTTTTACTTTTTTTGAAAAACAGTTTTTTTAAGATAAATGGGGGAGAGGAGGGATTATGCTAATTCCTGCATAATTGATACGGCTTTTTGTGCTGCTTTTTCCATTGAAGTTTCGTATGGTATTCCGTTTTCTTCAAGTATTCTCTGACCTTCTTCTTCGTTTGTTCCGGTTAACCTGATTACGATTGGAACCTTATTTTCTGCTTCGTTGGATACGTTTACAACTGCTTTTGCCACATCATCCGCACGGGTTATTCCTCCCAATACGTTTAGGAAGATGACTTTTGCGTTTGGATTTTTGAGTACTAGGTTTATTGCCTTTGTAATGTTTTCTTCTGATGCTCCTCCACCTACATCAAGGAATGTTGCAGGTTTTTCTCCATAGTATTCTATCAGGTCCATTCCCGTTAGGGTTAATCCTGCTCCGTTTCCTATTACTGCTATGTTTCCATCGAGTTTTACGTATGCGAATTCCTCGTCTTTGAAGTCGTCGAATTCCTTGATTTTTGTGTGTCTGAACAGTGCATCGTCATCTATTGCCATTTTTGCATCCGCTGCTATGAATCCGTTTTCGGTTTTCATTAACGGGTTGATTTCTGCTACTGTTGCATCGTAGTCCTGGAATACCTGGTAGAGTTTCCAGATGAATGTTCCCACTGCTGACACTTCGCTTGTGTCCACTCCCATTTTTAGTGCGATGTTTCTTGCCTGGTATGGCATGAATTCTTCTAATGGTTCTATGTATTGTTTCACTATTTTTTCAGGGGTTTCCTTTGCCACCTGTTCTATGTCCATTCCTCCAGACATACTTGCCATTATCAGTGGTTTTTTTGCATTTCTGTCCAGAATGATTGATACGAAGTATTCATCGAGTATTCCTTCTACTTTTTCTTCAATGAGTACTTTGGATACTTTTTCTCCTTTTATTACTTTTTGGAAGAGTTCTTCTGTTCTTTCTGCTGCTTCTTTTGGTGTGTCTGCAAATAGGATTCCACCTGCCTTTCCTCTTCCTCCAGAGAGTACTTGTGATTTTACTGCTACTGGTTTTGCTATCATTTCTGCTTTTGCCTTTGCCTCTTCTGGTGAGTAAGCCATGTAGCTTCTTGGTACTCTTATGTTGTTGTTTTCAAATATTGATTTTGCTACATATTCATGTATATTCATTGTCCTGTCACCTTAGTTGATTTTTTCTACTATTTTCATTCCTTCTTCGAATGCTTTCATGTTGAGGTCTTCCGTTCCTTGTGGTACGCTGTCAAGGATGGATTTTTTTGCTGCTTCTACGGAGATTACTCCTGTTGCTCCAACAAATGATCCCAGCATTACTATGTTTGCCACTATTTTTTTTCCTATTGTTTCTTCTGCCGTTTCCGTTGCCTTTGATGTGTATACCTGCAGTTTTTTGTCTTCTATGATTTCTTTTATTTCATCCTGGTATACCAGGTTTGGGTCTATGAGCAGTATTGCTTCTTCCTGTATGTCATCTATGTATTTGAGTAGTGCTTCGTGACTCATTGCTACGAATATTTCAGGGTTTTCCACTTTAGGGTAGTCTATCTGTTCGTCACTTACCACCACTTCTGTTCTACTTGCTCCTCCCCTTGCTTCGGGTCCGTATGATTGTGTTTGTACTGCATAGTTGTTGTCGTATAGGGATGCTGCCTTTGCTATTACGATTCCGCACATTAATACTCCCTGTCCTCCGAATCCTGCTATTCTTATATCGGTTCTCATGGATTATTCACCCCTGTATGCTCTGTTTATATTTGTGTCCGGGTCTATGTCCGATATTTGTGCTGTTATGTCTTCCAGTGCTTCGACAAACTCTTTTCTTGGTTTGTTTACGTAGACTCCCGTGATTATTTTTCCGTCAAGTTCTTCATCGGTCATGTTTTCTGCCTGTTCCAGTGATATTGTGTGTTCTTTCAGCCAGTTTATCATTTCCACAGGGCTTCTGATTTTGTTTTTTCTTCCGTAGTATGTTGGGCACTGTGCCACTACTTCTATGAATGAGAATCCCTTGTTTTCGAGTCCTGCCTTTATTGCATTTGACACCTGGATTGGCTGTGCCGTTGTGTATTTTGCAACGTATGATGCTCCTGCGGCTTTTGCCACTTCCGCTATGTTGAATGGCTTGTCTGTTGATCCGTATGGTGCCGTTGTTGCGTAACTTCCTTTTGGACTTGTTGGGCTGATCTGTCCTCCAGTCATTCCGTAGATGTCGTTGTTTATACAGACTACTGTCAGGTCTATGTTTCTTCTTGCTGCATGTATGAGGTGGTTTCCTCCGATACTTGTTGCGTCTCCGTCACCTGTCACCACTATTACGTCCTGTTTTGGATTTGCGGTTTTGAGTCCTGTTGCGAATGCCAGTGCCCTTCCGTGGGTTGTGTGTAGGGAGTCACATTTTACGTATCCAGGTATTCTTGAGGAACATCCTATCCCTGACACCATGCTTATATTATCAAAGTCTACACTTGACATTTCTATTGCGTTGAAGATTGTGTTTAGTACTATTCCGTCTCCACATCCCGGACAGAATATATGAGGTAATCTTTCTGTTCTTAAGTATTTCATAAATCTGTGTTCATGATCTGCCATAAGCTATTCCTCCACTATTTTATCAAGTATTTCCCCTGGTGTGTGCAGTGCTCCACCTATTTTTGACAATAGTTCTACCTTTGCATGTTTTCCCAGTACCCTGTCCACTTCCAGGTATACCTGTCCGAGGTTTAGTTCAGGTACTATGATTCTTTTTGCATTTTTTGTTAGTTCCTGTAGTGTGTCTATAGGGAATGGCCATACCACTCCTAGTTTTATGTATCCTACTTTGAGTCCCTGTTGACGTGCCTGTTTTACTGCAGTTAATGCACTTCTTGATGGTATACCATATGAGAGCACTATTGTTTCTGCGTCGTCGAGGAACTGGTGTTCTATTGATGTGATTTCCTTTGTGTTTTCTGTGATTTTGTTGCAGAGTCTTGTTACCAGTTCTGTGTGTGTTTCTTCATCGTCGGTACTTGGGTATCCCCTTTTATCGTGCGTTAATCCTGTTACGTGTATGTTGTATCCCTGTCCGAATGACGGCATTGGTGTTGTTCCATTTTCAGGTGCGTCGTATGGGAGGTAGTTGTCTGTTTTTTCAGGCATCTGTCTTGGTACTATATCGACTTTTTCAGGTATGACTATTTTTTCTCTCATGTGACCCACTATTTCATCTGCCATTACGAATACGGGACATCTGTATTTTTCTGCGAGATTGAATGCCTTCACAGTGTAGTCAAAGCATTCCTGTACGCTTGACGGAGCTAGTGCTATTGTTTCGTAGTCTCCGTGTGATCCCCATTTTGTCTGCATCATGTCTGCCTGTGCTGATCTTGTTGGCTGTCCCGTTGAAGGTGAACCTCTCTGCATGTTTATTATTACTATCGGGGTTTCTGTCATTACTGCATATCCTATGTTTTCCTGCATTAATGATATTCCCGGTCCGCTTGTTGCCGTCACCACTTTCTGTCCAGCCCATGAAGCTCCTATGATTGCCCCTACTGCTGCTATTTCGTCTTCCATCTGTATGAAATGTCCTCCTATTTGGGGTAGTTTTCTGGACATTACTTCAGCAATTTCTGTTGATGGTGTTATCGGATATCCTGCAAAAAATGTACATCCTGCTGCCAATGCTCCCAGTGCACAAGCTTCATTTCCCTGTACAAAATATTCTTTATCTGCCATTTTAATCATCCTCTATAGAAATTACTTGGTCAGGACACATTAATGTACATAATTTGCATTTTACGCATTTGTCCACTTCCGGTATTGGAATGTGTACTCCTTTCTGATTAAGTTCTTTTGATGGAGTGTACACATTGCATGGACAACAATCTACACAAATAAAGCATCCTTTACATAAATCTTCATTGATGTATATCATAATAATTACCTTGATTATTAAGTGAATGTTAAGACCTACTTCCTTAATTTGTTTAATATAACTTTTTTTCATGAATTGTTGTAAATCATGATGTGCAATACTGGATTATTTTTTTGGAATCATCCATTACCTCACATTGTTTAAAATATATGTTTGTTATATTATTAATACTGTTGTAAAATTTATCATGATTCATAATGATTTATCTTTCTTTAAGATGAGTTGAATCCTGTATATTATTATAGGGTAATTATTTTATGAATCAGGTTATCTGTTATTTTTTTGAAAATTTTGCATATGAGTTTGTTTTAGATATCTGAAATGTTTTATCGAATTTAAAAAGCAAAAATCAACAATTAAAAATCACATGTTTTTTTCATTTTCATGAAATGCTGACATTTAAAATATGAATTCAACTTTTCTTCAATTTGTATTACTTTTACCTTTTTTGAAATCTTACTTTGAAAAACAAAAATCATATTTTTATATAGTATTATCCATAAAAATTATATTAAAGGGAGTGATTTTGTATGTCAGAAGAATTTGTTAGAAAAACTGTCAAATTAAATAAGAAGTTGTGGAATGAATTTCAGGGAAAAATTGAAAAAGAATACGGCACTACATACAAGCACACTTCAGAAGAGCTTGAAAAAGCCATAGAGAACTATGTTGACAATGATGTTTTAGACATTGAAAAGACAAAAGCAAAAATCAATAATTTGAATGATGAAAACATCAATCTTAAGAATTTTGTTGACGAGATTGAAAAGGACAACACCGAACTTAATGACAAGTTATTACTTATTAAAACCGAATCAAAAAAGTATGAGGATGAGATTGCCAAACTTATGGCGGAAATGAAAAAAGTTGAAGAGGAAAGGAGTTTCCTTCAGAACAGAGTTTCATCTTTGGAAATGGATGTCGACAGATTAAATGAGGAGAATAAAACAATTATTAAAGAAAATTCCACCCTTAAAGATGAAAACAAGATGTTGGAAGATAAATTTATAGATCAGGTTGAAGAAACCAATAGGCAGGTTAAGGAAAATACCAAAATCAAAAACAGGAGGGAACATACACAGGAGCGTCTAAACAAAACACAGGACGAATTGAATGATACACTCAAACGGTTAGAGAAATATAGTTTTGCCATTGGCCAGGTTAAAAATATGAGTTTCATCGACAGGATATTCAACAGACTTCCTGAAGAAATAAAAGAGTTACAACCGGGAAAAGAAAAAGATATTGAAGAAAATTAAAAAAATATTAATGATGTTTTTAATATTCTATATACATTATCGGATAATCCAATTCTTCATCATAAGATATACATGTATTAATGATTTTTTCATTAATTTTAGTGGTTATCTTTACAGACAGCATGTCCCCTGTCAGTGAGGTATACCCCATCACTCCACTATTTTCTTCAACAAGGTCCCTTCTTATTTTTACGGCAACATCAACAATTGCCGGTTGAAGCAATATGCTGTCCCTTATGGCAATTTCAAGTGATTCGATGGTATCGGCATTTACAGGTGTTCCGACAAACTGATGAAACAATGCGCCCATACTTATACCGCCTTCAAAAATTGCTCTTTCCCTATCGGTCAAATTCTTAAAATAATCGTCTTCTTTCATAAATATCACATCATAACCTTACCCATGATGGTGCATCATAAGTGGGAATGGTTAATATAATATTATCCATATTATCTAATAAACTTTCAACAGCACTTCGAGGTACTTCAAGCATTATGATATATTCCACATCCAAGTCTCCGATACGGGATGTTCTCTCATAATCAGCCAATCTGGTACCGTATCCATCCAATAAAACTTTAATCTGGCTCTCGTTGTATGTACCTGCAGCCTTGGAAGACATAATCTGTTCCAGGTCCAATGTAGCTGACTGGGTGAAGTTGCGATTATCGGATGATGTGGTCAGATCAATGTTTTCATCGACTGTCCCCGAATCCTTTGACCTGAGGATAGACACAACATGACATCCACCAACTATCTTAGCGGCAGAGTCTGTTGAATATGAATCCGATTGTGAGGTGTTGTCGACTGTCGCCTCCCGATTTTCCTGTACCGAAATTTTATAGATGTCGACAACATTGCCCTCAGTTATCAGTCCGCTGGCTGCCTGTTTTCTGTTAATGCTTAATGGGATGATTACCGAATCAACCTGTCTGACGGTGAGTGTGGATAATGTTGCTGCATCTCGGGTATTAATATAGTCAGCGGCATTGTTTATGTTCATAATGTCAGTAGAATTTCCAGTGGCTAATTCCACCCTATCGTATTTGTCCCTGTATTCATTCAATTGATCCAGAAGAGAATTTTTAAGTATTGGATAAATCATGCCGTCCACATCAAGCTGCTGGAGTTCTTCGACAGAGTTTTTGCTTTCGATTTCGGATATGATTGCCAGTTTATTGATGTTATCATCAGGAGGCAGCAGAGTGTTTACCCTGTTAATCCTATCCTGTTTAATATTATCAAGCTCTTCCTGCTGTGGTGCAAATACTATAAAGTAATATCCCATCGACAGGAGTATTGTGACAACGAGAAATACTACAATCACGCCGGTCAACAGTTCCTGATCTTCCTTTTTCCTGAATCTATTATGACGCTTATTCAAGAGTTTGGGACTGTCTTCAGTATCAATAATTTCCATTAATTCCTTATAATATCGTTGTAATCGGTCTTTAATGTCTTTCATAACGAATTTTAAAAAAGAAATAAGGATAAAAAAATAGTTAAATCCTTTCTCCAATCAGGGGAGTGAGTAAATAAATTATTACCAGGATTATTAGAACATATGATGGTATATTATGCAGACTATCATTGATTGGATAGATTAATGTTGGAACTAATAATATTCCACAGAGACCTAAAACCACTTTGTTCTTCATTTTGGCATATTTCAATGAAGAAACCATGAGAACTGCAATCAGCGTCATTATAATTATCACCAGAAGTTCCTGCTGTAGATGTGAAAGCAATATCAGTGACAACATGAATGATGATACCGGAATTGGTAATCCTATGAATGTCTTTGTAGGACCAACCTGCTGTGTTATTATGGTATTATATCTGCTGAGCCGCAATATGCCGCAGGCCAACAACAGTACTGATGGAATGACAACCAGAGGAGTAGTGAATAATTCAAAGATGATTACTGCAGGGGCTATGCCAAATGATATAACATCAGCTAACGAATCAATCGTTTCACCGAATACCTCACTGGTCTGGCTTGGAAAACGTCTAGCCAAAGGCCCGTCTATTGCATCAAAAAGAACTGCCAATATCAGCAGCAACGCACTTAATGTTGCATCATGATAGTATGCTGCAAAAATTGCAAACATTCCGCTTAGTGCATTCAATAATGATGCAATATCTGCTATACCCATCATTTTTATTATATTCGTTTCCATTGCAATCTTATCCGTTTTTTATATATAATAATATATTTAATTTAATACATAAATTATTTAACTAATAATACTCATATCCTCATTTTCAAAAATTTTGATGTCTTTCTCCTTTATAATTAATATTTAAATAATATAATTAAACATTGTATAATATAATATATAAAATTTTATATTTAAATACAAAACAATAAATAATTCCCGTAACAAATAATAAAAACATAAGAAGTGAAAGAGAAAAAAATATGAACACAGACAGTGATGATGGGTTAATTTTAGGAATAGATGAAGCCGGACGAGGATCAGTATTAGGACCCCTGGTAATAGGGGGCGTTCTGATGAAAAGAAAGAAACTGAAATTTCTGGACAGAATAGGAGTTAAGGATTCAAAGAAATTATCATCAAAAAAAAGAACGGTGGTTGCACGCAAAATAAAAAAGATAACGGAATTTAAAACTGTTATAATCAGTGCACAGAAGATTGATGAACTAAGAAACAACGGCACAAATCTTAACAAGATAGAAACGAATGCTATGATCGAAATCATACAGGAATTTAATCCTGATTTGTGTTGTATAGACTGCATAGATGTGAATGAAACACGTTTCCACAACAAAATCCAGGAAGTAAATCATAAGATGGAAGTCATAACAGAACACAAGGCGGATGAAACATACAACATAGTGTCTGCCGCATCCATAATAGCAAAAACGGAACGTGACAAAGAATTGGCAAAAATACGTGCCGAATACGGTTCAGTGGGATCAGGATACCCCAGCGACAGATACACCATAGAATACCTCAAGTCATTGAACGGAGATTTTCCGCCGATAGTAAGAAAAACGTGGAACACCGTAAAAAAATTTGAATGAAGAATAAAAATGCAAATTTCCCTATTGAACACGGATAATTAAGCAAAGATGACTTTGAATTAACCTGAACAGGGAATGATAAAACTAAAAACTTATGAACAGGATTATGCTGCTTGCGGTATGATTCGTACATATCAAATCATGAATGCACAGAAATCTTAGAGAAGGAGGAACAGATATGAAGTTAGGCATGGGAATGATGAGACTTCCCATTACAGATGAAAATGATTTCAGAAGCATAGACTATGAACAGGTAAATGAGATGGTGGACACATACATGGATGCAGGATTCAACCACTTTGATACCGCATACATATATCATGAAGGCATAGGTGAGGAAGCCTTTAGAAAAAGCGTTGCCGAAAGATATCCCAGAGATTCATTTAAAGTGGCAACGAAACTGCCTCTGTTTATAATTACAGAAGAATCACAGCTGGAACCGATATTCAATGAACAACTGCAGAACTGTGGTGTGGACTACTTCGATTATTACCTGTTACATAATGTAAGTGGATTCACAGAAACCGCATGGAAAAATGTTGACCTGTACTCCTTCATTCAGAAGAAAAAAGAGGAAGGACGTATCAGACATATCGGTTTGTCTACACACGGAAATGCCGAATTTTTAGACAATCTGTTAATGGAACATCCAGAAATAGAATTTGTCCTGCTGCAGATAAATTATCTTGATTGGGAAGACGAGGCAATAGAATCAAGAAAATGTCTCGAAGTTGCAAGAAAGTATAAGAAACCCGTAATGATTATGGAACCGTACAAGGGAGGATTCCTTGCAGATGTACCTGAAGAAGCAGAAAAAATCATGAAGGAATATAATCCTGACAGATCAGTAGTCTCATGGGCAATGAGATTTGTAGCCAATCTTGACAATGTTTGTGTGGTGTTGACAGGTGCAAGTAACATGGAACAGCTGAAAAATAACATAGATGAATATAAAAATGCCGATGCCCTGAACGAAAAGGAATACAAAATTCTTGAAGAGGTATCTGAAATAATAAACGGCAACATCACCATTGACTGCACCAAATGCAGATATTGTGTTGACACGTGCCCCAAAAATATAGATATCCCAAAAATCTTTGATTTATATAACAAACACAAAATACTGGGCCGGGAAGACTGGTCACAGCCCGGAAATGCCTACCTGAATTATTCAAAACTTCCTGATGTGGGGATAGCTTCCGACTGCATCGAATGTAAAGTATGCATAGAGGAATGTCCACAGAAAATAAACATTCCAGAAGCATTAAAGGATGTCGCCGAAACATTTGAAACTGAAACCTACGGATTCGGATAAATACAAAACCCCTCCCCACCCTTTTCAAAAACAAACTATAGGACCTCATTTTATCAATAAACTTGAATGATAGCAGATTCAAAAAAAATAGGTAATCGCCAATGAAATTCCTTCAGCAAGCATCCTGAAATGTAATCGAGGTATTCAAAAGGATGACAGGGCAAAATTAATACTCTGAGAAGAATGATTTGACCGTCAAAGTTTTAAGATACAAAAAAGCTAAATCTGATGTGATGATTTTCACACCTGAAAAATTACTTCTCCCAAAAAAAAGTTATACATGGCAATTTGGAGAGCAAAATGTTTGAAGAGAATAATGAAAAAAAAATATGAATATAATAATCATTATATTCATAGGTTTTAAACTACGGAGAATGTGATTTCATCAGTTGAATCTGTGTATACAGAGTTTCCACCGAAGGAAGCCGTTACATTGTTTACCCCTCTTGTCTGAGCCGTGAAGGTATAGATAAATGTACCATCCGCAAGCGTTCTGGTGTTGTAGGTTTGTCCGTTGATTGTAAGAATTATTTGTGCATTTTTAATTGCCACTCCGGTACTTCTGGTGAATCTACCATTTATCACAACATCATCCATATACTGCTTGGTTGAAATAGGATCAATTGTCATTACCGTTTCTTTTTTGCCGACAGTAAATGTACTGGCAGCGTTTACAGCATTATAGACGGAATTGCCTGCAAAGGACACAACCACATTATTCACACCAACCTTGGTAGCAGTAAAACTGTAACTATAATAACCTTCCCCATCACTTTTCACATTATGGGAAACCCCATTAACTGTTACGACTATAACAGCATTCTTAATAGCAACACCACTACTCCTGGTAAACCTGCCAGAAACATTGACAACATCAGAATATTCAACATATGAAAGATTGTTTAAGGTAATAGCTGTGTCCTTTTTGACGACAGTAAATTGTGTATCGTTAAAAGCACCATTATATACTGAGTTAGCATTGAATGAAGCGGTCACCACATAATCTTCCAGTTTTGTTGCTGTGAAACTATACCTGTAACTTCCGGTATCGTCGGTTTTTAAAGATTTTGATACTTCGTTGATTGTTAACGTTATAGTAGCATTCTTAATAGCAACACCAGTACTCCTGGTGAATTTACCCGTAACATTAACCACATCAGAATATT
>CADBRM010000041.1 GCA_902797085.1 uncultured Methanobacteriaceae archaeon | reverse complement strand
TTATTGATTCAAAATTAGTAAAAGGATAATAACCAAATATGATTATTTTATTGGAGGTTATACTTCTTATTTAGTGCTTTAATTGTTCCTGATGTTCCAACACTATGAACAACTATTCTATTCTGTTTTTGTCTGTATATTGTGTTAACTGCAGTTTCTACCTTCTTTTCATATCCTCTTTGGCATTTTAATATTATGTTGTATTGTTTTCTTTTTTTGTTTTCGACCGGTTTTGTGTCTACAATCCATAAATTTATATTGCTTGCTTCTATTTCTCCATAGAGATTAATAACACTATTCCAGAGTATGTTGAATATTTCCTCTTTTTTTAGTCTTTCTTGACTGTATAGCTTCAGGCCGATATATCTCTTTTTTTCTCTTAGTGTCGGAGGTAATATTTTTAGTTTCATGTTATCATCGTCAATACAAAATAATTTATTTAGTCCTTAATTATTCTTACACCATCCACAATACTTTCATTATGTATGGGTATATTTTCAATAATTTCTTTTGGGTGCTTGGATATCGCATTCTTCCCATAGTTCATGTCCATGTCCATTAGCTGACTTAACAAAATCATGCTTCTTGGACTTTTAACATCATAGAAAGATCTACTGCCGCTACTTATAATGGTTCTAAAACGGTATTTCTTTTGTAACATCAGTAATTGGTTTATCTGGTTTAACATTTTGGCTCTATAGAAACCTCTATGTTCTAAAATGTCTCTAATATTGATGTTAACAGTAATGTTATTGTCTTTTAATAATTTGGATAGCACATGATTAATACCACTATTACGTTTATTTAAATAAGGATGGTTAATAATGTCTATCTGTGGTGTTTCACAAATTATTCTGTTGATTTTACTATCTCCACCATTGGCCATAATCAAATCTACTTTTCTATAATACCTTTGAACTTCCTTTCCAAGTAATTGGGGGTTAGTTTCATCGATTACTATGCCATGATATAAGTCTAGATTAGTGGACTCTTTTAATTCTTCAAAATTTTCTATTAAGTTATCTTCTAAGTATTTTTTTGAATTATAAAAGATACATGCACCTTTAAATTTGAATGCTTCTAAAGTTTCAAGTACTTCTTCATTTGGTGCGATATTAAAATCGTAAAAAATAGTCATATAATTGGTCCTAAATAATTTGTTAAAAAAAATATTTAGTTATAGGAAGTCAAAGAGTTTTTTTGCAACTTTCATTGCATTTTCTTTACTTACTGGATAACTAGCAATTTTTATTCGGACATGTATAGCATTGCCGGAATATGTTAGCTTTAGTTTTTCATCATAAGCTAATTGTTTATCAAAACGTAGGAATAAACTTCCTTTTTCATCCATTCTGCGACTTAATTCTTTCTTAATAATATTTTTATCTTCTTCAGATAAGTTTTCATTAAGGAAAGATATGATGTCCTTGTTAGTTCTTTTTTTGGTAATTTTTTCACTTAATACTATGATTTTATTACCGAAATGGTCTTCATTTATGGTCTTTTCGGGTAAAGGGTTGGAAAAGATGTGACTAATGCTAGCCACAACTTTTTCTTCATCTTCAGTTCCATAAACAAATGTTCGATAGGAAATGTTATGGATCATCTATCTAACCTTTTCGGCACCTTTACCTTTGTGACGTAATCCTCTACCTTTTTTACCGGCACTGGTTAATCCACGGAATGCACGTCTTGTGTGTTTGTTACTGCAAATCCAATTGATTTTGTTATCGTTTTGGATTTCAGGACGTTGTGGGTCAACTAAGATTACTTCATAGTATTTTGCTTTACCATCTTCCCATACCCAGTATGAGTTAAGTACTTCTAAGTTAGGGAATTTACGTGCAACACGTTCTTCAGCCATTCTTTGAATGGATTTTTCTCCTGAAATTTTGTTTACACCCATTCTTTTTGGATCTCTACCGTTTTTGAATCTAGGTTTTCTTCTTGATCCTCTTCTAACTCTTATTCTTGCGAGTACGTAACCTGTTTTTGCTTTGTAACCTAAACGACGTGCTCTGTCAATTCTTGTTGGTTTATCAATTCTGATAATAACAGGTTGACGTCTCCATTTAGGTAATCTTTCTCTCATAAGTTCTTTAACGTATGATTCATCTGGGTTTTTCCATGCTTCTTTCATATGTTTGTACATTAATATACACCTCATTGTTCAGCCAGTTGGCCACATCCAATTTATTTTTTTGTGTATTAAGGGACATTATCCCCTAAATAAAACTAATATTTTATATTTGTTACTAAAATTAGTTTTTAATATATTACAGTCATTAAATTGGGAAGATGATTCCCTAATTTTCATATAATAAGATAGATTATATTTATAAAACAACAATATATAATCTATATACTATACAATATTTGTTTATTATATTATATAATATTGTTGTCAAATATCTTATCGGAAAAACATATAATTATTTTGGGGTTAATTTTTTATGGAGTTTTGTCCTGATTGTGGAAAAGTATTATTGCCTAAACATTCTAAACTACGATGTTATGGTTGTGGATATGAGAAAATCATTGATGAAGAAAAGAAAAAGGACTATGTGATAGAAGAGGATGTTTCTGACAAACAGAACATTATCGTTACGGGGGATACTGTAAATACTATGCCAACTACTAAGGGGTTATGTTACCGGTGTCATAACCGGGAATTAGAATGGTGGATGGTCCAAACACGTAAGTCAGATGAAGCCACAACAATATTTTATCGTTGCACAAAATGTGGAAATACGTGGAGACGCTAAAATAAAAAAAGTAAGTTTATTTGGAAAAACTTAATGCATACTTATCTGCATGTTTAAGTATTTCATTAGTGGTCTTTCTTTGAATTCTTTCTAAATTCTGTTTCTGTTTACCAATAGTTTCTGTTATTCCTAATAACTCTTCAACCTTTTCAACATCTTCACTTTTACACATCCATCCCGTTGTGTTTCCTGCTACATTGTCTAAGTTATCAAAGTTTTCGGGTGTGTAGTACTTGAAGTAAGATTTAATTTTGATTTTTTGTTGTTCATCGAGTGATTGAGTTACCTGGTAGTATTTGGTTGATGTATTGCAATCTAGTGTTGAAAGCCTAAGTTTTAACTCGTGTTCATTATTATTCATCATAACATATTTTTTTATATCCTTACTATATACTATACTTTTTGGTATTTCTTTTTTAGTTTTTTTGAATATTGTTTAATGATTGCAATATTTTATAGAAAATATTAAAATCAATGTTTTATAGAATATTGATAAATAAAGTTACCTCTTTTTAATTGGCTATGTAAAATTTTTATTTGTAATACTCACTTTTTCTAACTAACTTCTATACTATTGTTTTTTGATAATAAAATCTGTGGGGTCTTTTTTAATTTTAAATAATTTTTTAAAATATTGAAATTAGATTTAACCAAAGCTCATAAAATCGAGTATTATGTTAATAATTCTGTAAAAAAAAGTCAAGGGAGGTTAGGCTTAAAAGTTGTTAATTATTATAAAGGTCCCTTATCTTCTCGACCTTCACGTACACCAGTACCAGCTTCACGTTTCATCTGTTCTGGCTTGAATAACATTTTAACTAAATTGTCGGCGTGTTGTGTTGCTCTATTATAGGCTAGCTGTTTAAGATCCTTCTCATCATAGCCTTCATCCTCATGAACAAAGACTTCCAATATATGTGTATTGGTCATTAATTGTGCTTGAATTAGTCCAGTACTGGCTTCATGAGCACATAATTTATCAATCTTTTCTCCACCTGGCATACCAAATGCCATTACGATATCACAATTTTCCTCTTCAATGAGTTTCTTGGCTGCAACAGGTAAATCTTTAACGCCCGGAACATAAGATTCAATAAATTTTACTCCAGTAACTTGTTCTTTGATTTGTTTTTCAGCAGCACTGGCCATATCAAAACGTGCAAATGTTGTACTACAAATTCCGATTCTTTTTGTCATTAATTAACAACTCTCTAAATGATTATAAAAATTTAACTTCTTTAACTTCAAATGATTTTTTAAGTCTTTCCAAATCAATACTTCCAGTATGGAACATTTCACCAGTAACCATATCGTTAACAATTACTTGTGCAGGTGCGAAAACTTCTTTAGGTATTTTGTAGAAATCACCGTTTGCTTCTTCAAAGAATTCTAAGAAACTTTTACCATAGTCTTCTGATGAGGAGGATGGTAGGGTGGTTGCTAATTCTTCTAAGCTTTCTCCTTCATCTGGTTCAATGTAATAGTATGTTCTACCACCAAAGATGATTGCGTCATTGGTTTTTCCCATAGCTTTAAGGTTGTCTGGATCTACAGGGGTGATAGGTGTAATACCTGCAGCATAGGTGATTTTTGTTACATCGAAGTCCATAACTTCATACATTTTGTATATACCTACTTCAAGAGCACGACCAGAGATTTGTATTGAACCAACTAATGATGCAGTAGGAGCAACTAATATTGTAAGATCTTCTGTTTTAACCCCACATTCATCTGCAATAAATTGGGCAACTTCTTCATTTGGAAGTTCATTTGCTTCAAGAGTAATTACTGCTATATCAGAATCTTCTTCATAGTTTGTGATTTTATAAATATCATCATCTTTAAATTTATGTGTTTGTGCAGGACCTGATGCCATAGCAAAGTAGTCTCCTACTTCAATTTTCCATCCGGCTTTTTGTGAACCTAATGTGGTCAATGCCGGGAAATCGGTTTTGACTTTAACTGCAGGCATTGCCATAATGTCACTTAAGTCTCCTGGAATGGAGATACCAACATCACAAATTCCACCAAGACATACTTTGGTGAATAATTCTCCACCTTTGATACTACCTTTTGCATTAACACCACAGTCAATTACTTGTGTACCGTTGGATAAGGTAGATGCTACTAATTTGAGTTTATCTGCATCTGCAACCATTTTGTCAGCAATTTTCTTTGCTGCAACGTTCATACTTTCACTCATATTCGACTCTCCTAAATATAATTTTAATCTATTTTAATATTAGTTGATAAACATCCATTATTACCTAATATTCTATTATATCATTACTATACCATTTGTTAATAATAAATGTTGTGGAAAACATTCTGATGAACGATATCACCATTTTTTTAATATTTCTTTACATTTATCCCAGTCATGTTCATAGATATGGAGACTCATGGCATGATGTACCATGTTAACAAGTTCTGTATTTGTATTTTCTGCGACATAATAACCAACTTCTCTAATTCCAAATAGATTGGGGAATGTTGCACCACCACAATCGTTACTTCTGAAAAAATCAGTCATATAAAGCTTATCGTCACGGATTAAAAAGGCAATTTCTTGAAGACAAGGAATTTCATCTACCTTGTTGTCTTGGATGGGATCTATTGTAATTGCGATTGCACGACGTGATTCTCTACAATTGTTAAGCTTTTTAATACAAGTATCTAACTGGTCAATATCAAAATATTGTCTTAAACGATTACCATATGTGTAAACAAAACCTTGGTCATTGTTTGGATCAAGCAGTTCCTGTTTATATGTTTCCAGTCTGTCGTCATGCCATGGTGAACATTCGGGAATAGTATTATCACCAGGGTTTGTTATTTCAATCATAACATTTTGCAGTTCCTTAGTTAAACTGCCTCTTTCATCTGTTACTTCATGACCTTCAAGCATAATTTTTTTAACACAGGTTAACCATGCATTTGCAATATTGTTGGTTCTAATAAACTTGGCCATCAGATTCCCTCCTCTTTAATCTCTTTCAATAAGTTTAATTTTCCCTGACTGATATCTTCTTCTAGCATTCTCATGCCGCAATCAGGATCTATAATAATATTGTCGTATTTGATAATATCCTTAACGTTTTTGACGGTTTCACGAACATCTTCCTTATTATCAACAGCAGTTAATTTGGTGTTTACACATCCAATTCCGATATTTTTGTCACAACCGGATTTCCAGTTTTTCTTTAATGTTCCAATATTCTGAGGCATACCTGAAAATTCAAAATCAAGGATATTGACGTTGAATTCGAGTAAATCCTGCATAACATTTTCCAAGTCACCACAAACATGTAATATCACGGGTATGTCTAACTCTTCGCTGATGATTTCAACAGCAGTTTTAGAAACAGTAATGTCTTCAGCACCCGTGGAAATGAATGGTTCGTCAATTTGTATGGCACAAGCTCCGGCATTTTCTAATTCTTTTGCCTCAACAAGTAAAGCTCTTGCAATATCATAAATGGCATTCTCTCTATGATTATAAAAGTTTTCAATCATTGATGAATGGGTAAGTGTGGTAGGGCCAGTAAGTATTCCTTTAACCCCTTTGGATTCATGATTAAAAATATCATCCAAAGTAGCATTCAATTTGAACTTATTGTCCAAGGATTTTGCAGTTTTAAATGCTAACTGGAAATCTTTTACAGATATCGGATGTGCAGCAGGCGTGATTTTTCCTTTAATATATGCAGTATTGTCTTTTATTTTAAATCCGTTAATTTTACTGGCAAATATTTTCACCATATCTCCACGTACTTGTCCATCACAAATAATATCAATATCTGCTTTAACAAAAGAATGTACCGAATCAATGATTGCCTGTTTGTATGAATCAAACAATCCTAAAGATTCACTAATTTTCTCGTTAAAACTATGTGCCTCAAAACTATGTGTAGGATAACTACCAACCACTGTTGTAATAATGCTCATTTTGTCCATATCCTAAAAACATGATTTATTAAAATATATATTATAGGTATGTATTTAAGAATAATTAATCTTTGTATGACTATCCTGACTTGAAAAATGTTTTATAAAAATAGTTTTATAACGGTGTTTATAAAATGTTTTGAGGACATATATGAAAAAAATAAATTAGAAGTAACATTACGTTACTTCATAAAAAGAAAAAAAACAATGAAGACCAACCAGAGCTTAGGGGTCTAAATAAAAAACCTGGGGAGGAAGCATGGTTTTATCTACAATACGATTCTCAATTGCTTTATATATTACATCAACAGAACATGTTATGCGTATATTATTCAAATAATATCCTATCAATATTAAGATGAATATCTTTTCATGCAATGTATAGTTTACTATAATTAATTAATTCTCTTTTATTTATAGAATGTGTGGAATAACCATCATTAATGGTTTAACATTCACTATTTTAATTAATGTTCGTTGCTCCTGAGAATCTATGCATGAGTATATGTTTAATTCAAAGTTTTCTTTATTGGAATCCTATGGTGATACAAATACTCAGGTTATTGTTATAACATCCATATTTTCATAGTTTTCTTCATCTTCCGGATAAGCATACAAACCTATCCTGGTTTTGTCAATATAATTTCAAGTAGTTTTATGCTATTGTTTTCTTTTTCAAACAACAACAAAATTTTTTTTTATTATTGACGGATATTTTATCAGTTAAAAAATAACTAATATCAACTTCACTAACAGGAATAGGAATTTGTATTCTTACCTAAATATAAACCATCAGCACTTAGCAATATACTGAACAAACCATTATTTTCCAATGAAACTTTAGGAAGGGATATTATATCATAATTTTCAAGGTAAATGTCCTCTGCTAATACTGTACAGATGATAGGATTCTTGAAATCATTCACATATTTCTCATGTACTTTATTAACAGTAATAATTCACTTAATAATAATATTATTGCCTTCCTGAAGGATATCTGTGTATACTATCTCATCAGTTACTTATAAACAGTGAATCCATTTTCTTGGAAATAATAATCTGAATCATTTACGTATCTGGCTTGTACCAAGTATTCTCCAACATATTTTGGTGTGTAGTATATTGAATTATTGTCATACCATTTAGCGACAAATGCTCCGTTTTCATCAGTTAGCACTTCACAACTTTCTAAATCATATTGTGAATTATCATCACAATATACTAATTGAACATTAACTTTTTCGTTACTTAATGGTTTACGGTCATATGTGGTCAATAATCCTAATATTTTTGTACTAGAACCCAAATGCATGTTGCGAATAAAATCAATGTCAATTACTGGACTTATGGATATTACTGTGAATGAACCGATTTCCTCAGAAAAACCATAGTTATGGTATCCTGGATAATAAACGATTACAACATCATCATAGGCATGTTTGTTAGTGTATGTATAATTATAAAATCCGTTTTCATCAGTTCTGGTGTAAGTTTTATTTTCATTGGTTAAAATTCCTACGCTGGTGTATCTAAGGGGATTTCCTTTAACATCATGTAATGTGCCTGTAACAGTAATGTTGTCTCCTTCCATGATGTCCGAAAGATTATCGATAGTTACAACAGTATCTGTTGGCATAACTTGAACAGATGGGTCTGTACGATTAAATCTGTAGTGGTGGTATCCTGGATAATAGACACATATGTCGTATCTTCCTGCAAGTTCTGGTTCTATTTTATATGAGTAATATCCGTCTTTGTCTGTTCGTGCGTACTTCTTAATGTAGTTTTTATACTCTTTTTCACCGTAAGCTGTTCCTCTGAGTAACACACCAACACTAGTATATTTGAGTGCACGTCCATCACCATCAGTTAATCTACCAGTTAAGTTGAAACTTTCACCGATATTGATTGTTTCCGAGGTATTCATTGTAACTTTAGTACTTTTAGGTATGAAGAAAATGGAAGTTGAATTTCTTACAACAAAACTATCATCCGTATTTATTGGGTCATAATGCTCATAATAAAGTTCTATGTCAAATTTACCCCCGGTTTCTGAGTTATACTTACAACTAAAATGACCATCTTTATCCCAAAGGGTATTGGCATATAGGGTTCTTGTTGATTTTTCTTCACCATAAGGAGTGGTAAAACCCTCAATTATAATTGATTCCGCTTTTATTGGACCATTGTATCATGTACATGTCCAGATATTGTAATTTCATCATCAACATCGGTGTCCTGAATATCATCAATGATAATTTTAGGATTATTTTTTATAGTAGTACCAACATTTGCACTGTTTGCATCATCATCTGCTGCATAAGCACAGGTTATTGAAGTAACTAATAATAACAGAGTAATAAATATGAAAACATACTTATTTTTAGAATGCATCTTGTCTTAACCTCCCTTTTAATTTATAAAAAAAATATTTTAATTCAATAAATTAGATAAAGAATAGTTTATAGTTGGTAGGATATATTTATCGTATTAAATTTATTGATTAGGGATATGTTAAAAGTGTTGTTTAGAAATTAATAAAAAAAGAATTGTGGGAGGTTATTTTTGTTAACGTTTTGTTGTTACAACATGAGCAACTACCATCGCACTTAAGAATAAGTATGTTACTAATGCTGAACCATTTATTGTCCTTGTAATAATGAACAATCCTAATATGGTTTGTGCAATAAATGCCGATAGTGAACCTGTAAGTAACGCCTCACGTCCTAAATATTTCTTGTTTCCACGTTCACGTTGCAGTCTATATTTGTTAAGAACTTTAATTCCTATAATTATGACGGTAAGTATCCAAATTATCATTACAGCTAAAAATACATAACCGAAATCAAATCCAAATCCGAATATTCCAGGTAAGAAGTAGTCAATTACATCCTTTTTAGTAACTAAAATACCATAGAATAATGGGAATGGTAATCCGAACAATGTTACAAATGTCAATGGTAATGATATGTATCCATCACTATTTCCAAGACCGGAACTTCCCCAATAGGTAGCGTTAGCTGTGTGACCCCATAGGTTTGTATTTCCAATAACTAATTTTAGGCTAGATAATTGGTTATTACTCATACGGTTAATTCTTGAAAGTGGACTAATAATTTCCATGCCTAATAATTGGGAAACACCTTCCATTAATGCGAAGACAAGAATCAATCCAATAATTATTAATGCAACATTACGTACAGTTAAATAAGAATTTTCTCTTTTGAAGTTTTTACTAATAATTAAGAAACCAGTAACTAAACCTAATGCCCACATTATTAAGAAATCACGGTGTACAACAGCTCCGAAGAGGGTTATACCGATTGTAATCAGATATACTAATAATTTAATGTTGGATGTTTTCGATCCTTGATCTTCTATCACGGGGATTATCGACCACGACGTTACCACAACCAGAATAGCCAAAGGACCATAAGGGTGTGTAAATTCGTGATGATTAAACATAGGCAGGATAAGACAAGCTGCGTCTATACCAAATATAACTGTTATTCCGACACCTAAAAGTAATGATAGAACGAATACTAAACTGAAATTTAATGGAATAAAATTTAATAATAATAAAACTCCTACATGCATCAGAATAGCAAATTCTAAAATTAAGACTAGGTGACTTGATGCTATTAACGCCATATAATCATCTGTCCTTTATAATCATTAAATCAAAAAATTATATTTTTTCATTAAATTAAGAAGATATTTTTTCTTAAATTTATTTACTATATTTATATTAATCTTTGTTCTTATTAAAATTCTTTGGTAAAAAAAAGTATATTGATGATGTGAAAAAAATAGTTAAATATTTATGTTATAATAACATATTATAAATTAGTTTATATGGGCTAGTAGCTCAGCTTGGTAGAGTGTCGCCTTGGCATGGCGGAGGCCTCGGGTTCAAATCTCGACTAGTCCACTTATTTTATTTATTGCATTCTGCATATGTTTTATATATTTCATTAACAATTAATTCTATCAAATTATCCGTTTTTATCTCAATATTTTCAGGTTTATTGTTTAAAAGTTCTTTTGACATTTCAATTATTTCATCCAGATTTTTGGATCTTTTCATTAAACCCTTGTTAATATAGTAAGTGTCTACAGATAATTGTTTGCCTGGATAACATGATATGACTGGTGTTCCTAATAATGCGGATTCCCTGTTCATAGTACCGCCGGCACCAATAACCAAATCTGCTTTTTTCATTAGACTAAATGTATCCACGGGTGTTTTTATTATGTGGACATTTTCTAAATCTTTGAAGATATCTCCTTGGGTTTTAAAACGTGGGATGATTAAGATATCTGCTTCATTTTTTAAAGCATCAACAATAGGTGTCAATACCGATTTGGTACAATCTGCATCAAGATATGATGCCAATGAAGGTTCAGGTCTCATTAAGATTATTTTATCATTTTTAAGTTCTAATCCCAAATCATCCAGTATGTTTTCATTGTATTCAAAATCTTCCAGATGGGTAACTTCACAGGTTCCATTGTATCTAACAATATCATTGGGGTTCATTCCAAAGTGTATTGTATTCCAAACGTCGAATATCTCTGGAATAATTAACTTGTTTGTTAGGGGTAGTGTAAGTTTATTTGCTGCTATGGCATGCTCGTTGTCCAACACGAATATGTTTGGAATTCCCAATCCGAATGCTACTCGGGGTAGTTCTATAGAATGTTTGGTTATTGCTATGTCAATATTTTCTTTAGCTATGAATTTGGATAGCTCGTATGCACGTTTTGTGCTTGATAATAATTTTTCTTCTAGAGTTACTCCATGATCACCGATTGAAGTATATTCCAATCCAAAAATATCCAATAAATCATGAATGTTTGAGAAATCTCTTGCAGTGATTAAAACTTCATGACCATCTGATTTTAATCTTTTGATAATTCCATTAAAAAAACGTACATGTGGTGAATTCACAATATCTATCCATATTTTCATAGTTAAACTCCTAAAAAATTAAAAAAAGTAAAAATGTTTAGTCATCAAGGACTATTGGTTTTGGAATTTTTTGTATAAGTCTATAATTTCTTGTACACCTTCACCTGTTTTTAAACTACATTTAACAACAGGAATATCAGGATTTATGGTTTTAATATCGTTAACCATTTTATCTGCATCTGCACCTACAGCTTCAGCTAAGTCAACTTTGTTAACAATAGCCATGTCTGCACCTTTGAAAATCATTGGGTGTTTTTCTGCTGTATCGTCACCTTCGGTTACACTAATAATAACGGTTCTTACATGTGCACCAAGATTAAAGTCTGCTGGACAGATTAGGTTTCCAACGTTTTCAATAAATAATATGGAAATATCTTCTAGAGGTACTTCCGGAATTGCATGTTCAATTAAGTGTGCATCTAAGTGACATTCTTTTCCGGTGTTTAATCCTTTTACGGGTACATTTTTTTCTTCAATTCTTTTTGCATCGAATTTACTTAAAATATCTCCTGCGATTACTCCGATGTCATCATCCATTTCATCGATAAGTGTTTCGAGTAATGATGTTTTACCGGAACCTACTGCTCCCACAAGGTCTACGGCGAATACATTATTTTCATCAAATTTTTGTCTGTTTCCATATGCTAATTTATCATTTGCTTGAATAATATCTTGTTCTATTTCAATACTAGCTACGTTATGCATCTTCATCTTCCCTTTCAATTTTTATGGTTTTGATATTACATTCCTGTCCCTGTATTATGTGTACTCTTGTATTATCACATTCTGGACATTTAGCAACGCTCATTAAATGATCCATGTTGTCATCCATTTTGGTTTCACCCTTGAAACCACAGGATTCACATTCTATTACTACTGGAATCATATTAATAATTATTTCGGCATCTTCGAATATAGTCCCTTCTCTCAGCACATCCATCATGAACTTCAGTTGTTCAGGATTTAACATTGTAAGTTCACCGACTTCAAAAACTGCTTCATTAATTTTAATTGCGTCATTTTTCTTTGCAGTATCTAATATGGCTTCTACCATACTATTTGCCATGGATAATTCATGCATGGTTATTTACTCCAACATTAAAATTCTTTTTTAATAAATTTTCGATAGTTTTTTCTTTTATTTTATCAATTAATAGTATGTTTTTTTATTTATTTAATTAATTCTTTTTTTTAATAATTAACATTGTTAACAAAATAAATTATTTTAAAAATAAATGACATATTATTCATTAATATAAAAGTGTATTAAAATTATGTTGTAATTTAATATGAGTAAAGGAGCGATTTTAAGTGATAATTGGTGGATCTGCATCTCAATCATTAGCCAGTCAAGTGGCAATAGAATTAAACGATAAATTATGCTCGTTAGAAACTAAAAAGTTTCCTGATGGTGAACGATATTTAAGAATTAAGGAAGATATTCCTGAAGATGAAAAAGTAATTATAGTACAGTCAACAGGTTATCCTCAAGATGAAAATATGATGGAATTGTTCTTCATTTTAGACACATTAAGTGATATGAACATAACGGATATTACAGTTGTATCTCCTTATTTAGGTTACAGTCGTCAAGAACGTAGATTTAAAGAAGTTGAATGTATATCAGCTAAAGCAACAGCAAGACTTATTCAAACATTTGGGGTAAAACGTTTAATATCAGTAAATTTACATGAAGATAGTATATGTGAATTATATGACATACCTGTAGACAACTTATCTGCAATGCCTGCAATAGCAGAACACATAAAAGAAACATTTGAGGTAAAACCAGTAATATTGGCTCCAGATAAAGGTGCACAAAACTTTGCAAAAGAAATTGCAACAATACTCGACACGGATTATGATTACTTGGAAAAAGTAAGATTATCTCCTGAGGTAGTAGAAACAAAAACTAAAAACATATCCGTACAGGATAAAAGTGTCGTTATAATTGATGACATAATAAGCACTGGAGGAACAATAGTTAATGCTATAGAAATCCTTAAAGAACAGGGTGCTGTTTCAGTAGATGTATTTTGTGTACATCCTGTACTGGTAAATGATGCTGTATTAAAAATCAATGCAGCAGGTGCAAAAAGTGTACAGGCAACTAACAGTCTAAAAAGTGATGTTTCTGTAATCAGCTTGGCAAAAACAATTGCAAATCACTTAAAAGCATTATGATTATTTTTTTAAAAAAAGAGAAATGATTAGAATTCAAATTCATCATTTCTATAACTATTTTTTCTAAAACTATCTTTTTCATAGTCATTTCTGTAATTATCATTTGAATAATCTGTTTTTCTATAAGTATTCTTGCTATAGGAGTTCTGTCTATAATTTCTCTTATTGTATGAATCATTTTTAAAATTATCATTGTTATAATTGTTTTTACGATAATTATCATTCCTATGGGGATTAAATTTCCTGCTTTTTCTATTGCGTTTAGCATTTTTGAATTTATTTTCACTATTGTTTCGTTTGGATTTTTCACGAGGACGGGCAGGTTCTATGTGAACTCTTTTATTGTCAATGTATGTTTCACCCATGAATCTGTAGAAATCAGATGCGCTGGCATCAGGAATTTCAACAAAAGAAAAGTTATCAAAAATGTCAATATTACCGATTTGATGACCATTCAAACCAGTTTTATCATGAATGGCATTGAGAATTGTGCTGACAGTCATATCACCATTACGGCCTATGCTCATAAAGAATCTTACAAAACCCTCATGTGCTTCGGTATCACCAAATTCTTCCTCTTTGTATTTGCTGTCATCCATAATTCCTTTAAGTAATGTTGCCGCAATGTCTATGGAGTTATAATCTTCTTCAATAAGTTTTTCTATGATGTAAATCTCTTTAGAAATATTTTCTGTTTCAATACGTTCCTTAAGTTGTTCAATGAAATTATCTTTTTTAACTTCAGTAACATCACTGATTGAAGGAATAGGTGCTTGATCTATTTTAGTTTTAGCATATCTTTGAATATCTCTCAGTTGATATATTTCACGTCCGGAAACAAAACTGAAAGCTTTACCTGTTTTTCCTGCACGGCCGGTTCTACCAATTCTGTGAACATAGTATTCGTTGTCGTTTGGAATGTCGTAGTTAAATACGGCCTCAACACCACCAACATCAATTCCACGTGCAGCTACATCTGTGGCAACTAATATTTCAAGGTTACCATTTTTAAACTTGTTCATCACATGGTCCCTTTGGTTTTGTGTTAAATCACCATGTAAACCATCTGCTAAGTATCCTCTGATTTGCAAGTGACTGACGAGTTTGTCAACCTTTCTTTTAGTGTTACAAAATACTAGGGATAAGTCAAAATTATTTATATCGAGGAGTCTTGAAAGTAACTCTAACTTCATATCCTCTTTGACTTCAAAATATTTTTGTTCAACATCGGGTGTAGTTAATTCGTGTTTTGTAATTTTAACGATTTCTGCGTCTGTCTGGTATCTTTTTGCAAGTTGCATTATCTCCTGAGGTAATGTTGCAGAAAACAGTAAAAATTGTCTATTTTCCGGAATGTCTTCCAGGATATATTCGATATCCTCTCTAAAACCCATATCTAACATTTCATCAGCTTCATCAAGAATAACAGTTCTAATGCTGTTTAATTTGATGGTTTTTCTATCAATATGGTCCATAACTCTTCCGGGAGTTCCGATAATGATTTGTACTCCTTTTTGCAATGCTTTAATTTGTCTGTCTATTGGTTGTCCACCATAGACTGGAAGAACATCTATTTTTGGTAAGTATTTGGATAATTTTCTTAATTCTTCAGCTACCTGGATGGCTAATTCACGAGTTGGACATAAAATTATTGCTTGTAAACGTTTATCATTACTGTCAATATTTTCTAATAACGGTATTCCGAATGCTGCTGTTTTTCCGGTACCTGTTTGGGCTTGTCCTGTAACATCTTTGTGTGCTAATATTTGTGGTATAGCTAATGATTGTATAGGTGATGCTTCTTCAAATCCCATATCTTCTACAGCTTTTTGTATTTCAGAAGATATGTTTAAGTCCTTAAATTTTAATTTTTCCATTTTAATGCTCCTATTGTTCTTATTTTGTTTTTCTGTTCTGTCTGGACTTAATTAATAACACGGGCGTGTTATCTTTTAATCGTTTTTTAACTGATTTAATTTATTATATTCAATATCTGTCAGTAACATAGTACTGATTTGTCTTCTTAAATAATTTTTACTTTTCATTATTAATATAATTATATTAATTTTGCTATTGTTCTACAAAAATAATTACTATTGAATTAAGATTTTCATGAATAAAAAAACAATAAGGCCTGTAACAATAATTTGGACAGGTTATCTCTTATTAAGTAAAAAAATATTTAAAAAAAGGAATTAGGTTGAAACCTAATTTTTTGTTGTAGATGGGTTAGAGTTAATAATCTCGGAAGGATTTGGGATAATGTCTTTAATTTTTTCTATTTTGTTTTGTTTTAACTCTTTGATAAATTGGTCTTTCTTAGGACCAACCAATGCATATTCCAATACTTCAATTAATGTATTAACTGGAATTATTTCAATTTGATCCATGTATTTTTTCTCAATTAATACATCATCTTTGTTTGAAGCTGGAATTAACACTCGTTTCATACCTGATTCAGCCGCAGCTTCAATTTTATATGTTACTCCACCTACTGGTAATACGCTACCACGTACACTTAATGATCCTGTTAATGCTAAAGTTTGGTCAATAGGTATGTCTTCTATTGCAGAGATAATTGCTGTAGCCATTGAGACACTTGCACTGTCACCTTCAACTCCATCATATGATTGAACAAATTGTATGTGGATATCATAGTTTGAAATGTCTTTTCCAATGCTTTTCTTAATAATAGCACCTACGTTTTGTACTGCTTCTTTTGCAATGTCTCCAAGTTTTCCTGCTGCAATTATTTTTCCTTCTTCTTTACTTTGTGATGGAGCGGCTTCTGCTGCAATAGGTAAAACAATTCCACTGGAGTTACCAATAACTGCTAAACCGTTGATACATCCAATTGCTGAACCTTCATTGTTGAATACACTGTATTCTTTTCTTTGTACAATGTATCTGTCTGCAATTTGTTGTTCAAGTGTTCTTGATTGTTTTTTAGCTTCGTAAACATGGTCTACTGTAACTTCATCTGCACCTTCTTCAACTGCAACATCACCTGCTGCACGTACAAGTCCACCTAAATCTCTTAATTTTAGTGTTAAAGAATCTTTTTTGCCGGCTCTACGTTGTGCTTCTTTAATGACTTCAGCAACTGCTTCTTTACTGAAGTGAGGTATTCTTCCATCATTTGCTACTTCCTGAGCGACGAATTGACCTAATTTTTTACGATTTTCAGGGGTTTCTTTCATAGTGTCTTTCATGAATACTTCATAACCGTATCCTCTGATTCTGGATCTTAAAGCAATATGCATGTCCTTAAGAACTTCTAAGTTACCTGCAGCTACTAATACAAAATCACATGGTACTGCTTCAGTTCTGACCATGGCACCACTACTGTTGTCGCTTTGACCGGTGATTTGGAATTTATGTTCTTGCAAAGCAGTTAACAATTGTTGTTGTGTTTTCATGTTCATTGTACCAATTTCGTCAATGTATAAAACACCTTTGTTTGCTTTGTGTATCATTCCACTTTCTACTCTTTCGTGAGCAGGGGTTCCAAGACCTCCGGATTGGTATGGATCGTGTCTTACATCACCTAATAATGCACCAGCGTGTGCTCCGGTTGCATCGATGAATGGTGCAACTTTTTTACCTTCACTGTTTACTAAAATTTTTGGAGCTGCCTGATTGTTTTTTGGTTTAATCTGGTAAAGTGCAAAGAATACTATACCTACAGCAATAATAGCTTCTAAAAATTGTCCTGTGACAAATCCTATTGCCATTATTAGTCCAATTATAGCAACAGTAAGAATATTTTTCCTTTCTTCCTGGCTTTTTACCTTTCTTTTGGTATTTTCAACAATCTTTGCTCCTTGACCGGCAGGCATTACTCCAACTAATGGATTGTTTGCATCTTCAAGATTTGGGTATATTAAAATGTCTTGCAGGTCTTCTGGCGGTAACAGTTCAGCCATGGCCTTTGCAATCATGGATTTTCCAATACCGGGTTCACCGATGAGTAATACATTCCTTCTTTGTTTAGCGGCTTTTTTTATTTTTTCTACCGCTTCCTCCTGACCTATGATTTGGTCAATCAGCATTTTTGGAATTTCAATGTCTTTTGTGTCAATGTAATCATTAGGGTCTATGTCTGTAGGTGTATCATTGTCTGTTTCTTGTGGTTCTGCTGTTTCTTCACTCTCTTTTTCTTCTATGCTTTCTTCTGTTTCTGGAGTGTAGATATCTTCAGTAACGTTTTCATTTTCGTCATTGGTTTCAGGTATGATTACTTCTTCATCAATAATTTCTATGTAATCATTGCCTTTTTCATTTATATCGCTAATGACAATCCCTCCGTTATTTTAATATTTAAAATAATTATTTTTGAGATTATTTTATTTTCTTTATTTTGCTATTCATATTAATTTTATAATTTATGTATATTATATCTATCTTTTTTCATATTATTTTAAGTAACAAAAAGTATTTAAAATCTTTGATTTAAAATTACTTGATAATAGTCAAGTATTTTTTAACAAGTATTGGCAACCTCAAATTAGGTTTAAAAAACATAATGTTTTTTACAAAATACTTACAGATATAATTAACAAATATTAAACAAAATTTTTAGGTGGAAATTTTAAATGAAATATATAATGTTTCAAGGAACATCATCGAATGCTGGTAAAACATTAACTGTAGCAGCGATGTGTAACATTTTATCCAGAAGAGGTTACAGAGTAACACCATTTAAATCACAAAACATGTCTTTAAATTCATATACCACAGTGGATAATGAAGAAATGTCTATAGCACAAGTTATGCAAGCAGAAGCAGCAGGAATTGAACCTAATTGTAACATGAATCCAATATTGTTAAAACCTAAAGGAGATTTTTTATCTCAGGTAATAGTTCAAGGAAAACCTGCAGGGGATATGAGATTTGATGATTATCAAGATAATTTTAGAGAAGAAGCATTAGCAGCAATATTAGATTCTCTCGAAAAATTAAAAGATGATTATGATATTACCATACTTGAAGGTGCAGGTTCACCCGCTGAAATTAACATGTATGATAAAGATTTAGCTAACATGTTGATGGCTAAAATAACTGATGCTGACGTAATATTAGTGGCTGACATCGATCAAGGGGGAGTGTTTGCTTCTATTGTTGGAACATATTACTTAATTCCAGAAGAGGATAGAAAAAGAATCAAAGCAGTAATTATTAATAAATTCAGAGGAAATGCTGATGTATTAAAATCAGGAATAGAAAAAGTTGAAGAAATAACAGGAATTCCAATAATAGGTATAATGCCTTATGATGAAACATTACAACTACCTGAAGAAGATTCAGCATCATTAACTACTCATCAATTTAGTGAAAATGAGAAAATAACAATTGGAACATTAAGACTTCCTAAAATAGCAAACTTTACTGATATAGACCCATTAGATTATGAGCCGGATGTGGGAATAAAATTAGTAGATATTTATGATGATTTCGAAGGATTGGATGCTCTTGTCATTCCAGGAACACGTAACACAGTTGATGATATAGAAGAATTAAAAAAATCTGGAGCATTTGACAGAATAAAAGAATTGTCAAAAGAAATTCCTATTTTTGGAATTTGCGGAGGATATCAGATGTTGTCTAAAGAAATCTTGGATCCTAAAAGAATTGAATCAGAGCATGGTTCTGTTGAGGGATTGGGATTAATAGATATGACAACAAAATTTGGTGAAATTGAAAAAGTAGTTAAACAGAGTGAAGGAACCATAGTGTCGGATAGTGAATTAGGCTTTGAAAAAGGTACAAAAGTAACAGGTTATGAACTACACGAAGCTATCACATTGTTGGGTGAAGGCGTAAAACCGTTTATAAAAATAGAAAAGGGTCATGGAAATGATCCAAGTTGCCAATATGATGGAGCTATACAAGACAATGTATGTGGTACCTACTTCCATGGAATATTCCACAACTATGAATTCAGAAGAAAATTCACAGACCAACTTCGTATCAAGAAAGGTCTAGAACCATTAGGTTTAACCGGTGATGATTTCAAGGAATCTAAACGTGTAAACTATAATCAATTGGGTGATTTATTCACAGCTAATGTGGATATGTCATTCTTTGATAAGTTATTAGAGGATTTAGATTAAACTAAATCTCTTTAATAATTTTTGCAAATTCTTTTAAAGTATTTGTTTGATAAACTTTGGCACCAGCTTCTTGGTAATCTTTTACACAACTAGTTGGCGTATTCCATCTTATTTTATGTTCGGGATTTAATATTATTACCTTTCTTGATTTAACAACTATTTGGTGTAATATTGTTGCACTTTCTAAAATACCGTTTTTTCTTTGTCCTGTCCAGTCACGACAATCTGTTAATAATATGACATCAGTATGCTTGTTTAGTTCAGTACCCTTCAAGAATTCAGTAAAAGCTTTAGCCATATCTGAATGACCTCTGGGTCTCAATCCCAATGACTGAAGTCCAACATTAACTTGGAACGAATTTTTATATTCAACATCTAAAGCATGGGTTACATCAACTATTCTATGATCAAAGGCATCTACGGTTAGTTTATCAAATGTTTCATGACAACCGGTTAGTAATGTGAAAAACCATGTTGTAGCCCATTCACATGAACCACTTATATCACATAGAAAGATGTGTTTGGATTTACGCATGGGTGGCTTTTTGTTTACCAAATCAATTAGGTGGCCACCAACTTTAAGATTTTTTCTAATGGTTTTGGGAATATCAACAGTATGTGATTTTTCCTTTCTTTTGCGTATAGACCTTTGATTGGCTATTTTTTTACTAAATTTTTTACAGATATCATATACTCTGTAGTCTATGCTATTGAGTTTAGAAAATTCATCATCAAGAATACTTTTGTCAATAATTTCCTTATGTTCCAGTCTTCTTCTAATCATGGTTTCTCTAGTGGTATCTTGGGCAGGTCTGGTTTTGTCAATGTGTACTGGCGTAATCTGTTCCTTAACTTCTATATGCTCTTGGTCTGCAGGATTGTTTTTCGTATCTCTGTTGTAAATAAAGACATAATCGAATGCACGTTCATATCTAATTATGTCTTCTTTATTTTTTACATAAACACATTTCAGTCCTTCTCTAAGTTCTTCTAAATTAAAAGAATGCTTATATTTGTTCCATATCTCAGAAGCTAGAATTGTACTGCGAATGCTAACATTTACTCCTTGATAACGTAAATAATATGATAATGTTAAAATTTTTTCAGGAGGCATATTAATCTCTAAATGTTTTGATAAGTTAGATAATCTTTGTCTTCTTTTGTGAAGAATTCTTGGATTTCATTGATATATTGCGTTTTTACGAGTACTGCTATACTATCTCCATATCCTAGTTCAGTATCTTCTGTAGGGATTATCATGTCATCTTCAGTATAGACGGTTACAATTTTGAATTTATCTGAGTTATCTTCAATTTCGGATATTGGTGTATAAAGAATATCATTGTTTTTAACTTTTAATTCAATTATATCAGCATTTCCTTTACCTAAAGATACTAATTTTTGTGCAGTTGGTCTAATAATTGTTCTTGCAATAAATCTCATGGCACTTCTTTCAGGATTAACTACTCTGATGTCTAAATCAGTAAAAATATACTCATGATCTAGGTTATTTAATCTGGACACTATTCTATCCACACCATGGTCTTTAGCATACACCGATGATAATAAATTTACTTCATCGTTTCCGGTTGTCGCAACAAAAAAATCTGATTTGGACACGTCTGCTTCCTTAAGAATTTGGGTGTTTGTTCCGCTTCCTTGTATAACGTAACAATCTAATGTATCTGAAGCTTTATTACATGCGGTTCTATCTTTCTCAATTATCGTTATGTCATGATCTTCAGCCATGGATTTGGCTAAATTATATCCAATTCTTCCTGCACCTACAATTACACCGATCATATTTGGGTCCTCTGTTGTATCTTCTTAATATAGTATCTATTATTTTTTAATATAACTATTTAATATTATTTTTTAGGTTGTGTAATCTTTTTTTTTAGAAAAAAATGTTATTTCATATGAAATATTCTATTATTAATATATAACTGGAAATTAAAAAGATTAAAATTAGTGCAACTGCCGGGATTTGAACCCGGGTCGTAGGCTTGGAAGGCCCAAGTCCTAGCCAGACTAGACTACAGATGCATAAATATTACTATTAAAAGTTAAATTGCTAAAATAAGATTAAAATTAGTGCGACTGCCGGGATTTGAACCCGGGTCGTAGGCTTGGAAGGCCCAAGTCCTAGCCAGACTAGACTACAGACGCATATG
>CADBRM010000040.1 GCA_902797085.1 uncultured Methanobacteriaceae archaeon | reverse complement strand
TTTATTCTAAGTCGAATTGTGTTAGGAATTTTGGAATTGCTTGGTTGTTGTTGATAGCATTTGTACATACATAAGTGTCGTATAATGCGTAAGCCCACCAAATGATTGCGATATATGTAAATATTGAAGATACATTCATTCCTAATAAGTTAAGAATTACACCGACAACAAATTCAACTAATCCTCTTTTGACTAATCCATCATATACGTTTCCAATACCTGTGAAGATAAAGGATAGTACTAATGCGATAATCATATTTTTTTCAGCCATTAATAAACCTCCATTATCGTTTATTAATATTAAAAATCATTTCATCATATAGTAATATAACGAAAAATTTTTAAAAATTTTAAAGTTTTTTTAATCTAAAATAACACTTATATTATATATCATTCTAGAATATTATCTTATATATTATTTAATATTAATAATATTTTCCTTTTTATGTAGTTTTTATAATTTAAGTGAAGAATCAGTTTTTATTATTATATACTGTTTATATTATTGTTTTAATAAAAGAAATGTTATTATATTTATTTTTATTATTCTCATTTCCATCAATAATTAAACAGGGGGATTAGTAACTCTTGATATTAAAAGGATAACAAAATCTGATGATGATTATATTATTATTTTATAGAATAATTTATTGTTGCGTATTTTATTTAATTTGGATGATCAATTAGCTTGCAAATATATGAAAAAAATAGTAATTAATAAGTAAAGGAAGAGTGAAACTCTTCTTTTATTAGTTATTGGGATATATAGTTTATTATGTCATTAATGGTGACTACCGGCATATCATGTACTTTTGAAAATTCAAGGATTTCAGGCATTCTTGCCATTGTACCATCAGGATTTGTAATTTCACATAAGACACCCATAGGTTTTAGCCCTGCCAGTTTCATTAGTTCTATGTTTGCTTCTGTGTGCCCGTCTCTTTCTAGTACTCCACCATTTTTTGCTCTTAATGGGAATACGTGTCCTGGATGGTGTAAATCTTCTGGTTTTGCTCCATCTTTACTTGCTGCACGTACTGTTGTGACTCTATCATGTGCTGATACGCCTGTCGTTACTCCTTCTGCAGCTTCTATTGTAATGGTAAAACCGGTTCCATATGTACTTGTGTTATCCGCTACCATCAATGGTAATTTCAGTTCATCCGCTTTATCTTCTGTCATGCATAGGCAGACGATTCCACTACCTTCTCTTATTAATAATGCCATTTGTTCTTCAGTAACGTATTGTGCTGAGAAGAACATGTCACCTTCATTCTCTCTGGATTCATCATCGGTAACAATTACACCTTTTTTGTTTTTTATTGCTTCTACAGCAGTTTCTACGCGTTCAATATAAGTACCTGTTAACATTTCTTCATGTTCCATATCTATTACCTCTATAATGTATATATTAAATGAAACAGGGCTATAAAAATAAGATTAAATAATAATATATTCTCTCTCATCCGGACTCTAACCGTCGGTTTTGGAATTTCACCAAATCAACATAAAATGCTCGTGGACTTAATTTACCACCGGTGAGGACTTTCACCTCGCCCTGAGAATTAATTAATTCTTGATATTATAATATATTTAGTTACTTATTAATATGCTTTTATTTGATTTGTTATTTTATGACTTTTAATTATGGTTGATATATCTGTTAAAGTAATAAAATTAGTTTAATATCAATATCATCAATTAAAATAAAAATAGAACTAATTATTTTTATATTTTATAATCAAATATCTATAATAATTAATGCTATATTTAAATAAAATTTAATTCCTCTTTTAACTTCAATAATATTTTTATAGGTTAAATGATAGGATAGGGTCATATAATGAAACAATAATTAGATTTTACGAATTTCACCATTTTCATATAATCCTACTGTATCCAAAGTATTAAGTTGCTGGCAAATTTCAACATCACCACTCAAGCCTATTTTACTAAGTTTTTTTCCACCCCATGAGGTGCCTATCAATTCTTTTGCTTTCTGTTTATCCTCTGCTAACAATTTACTGGCAAGTGCAGATTCATCAAGTACTATATCAATATTCCTTTCCTGTGCTACATTAACAATTTCATCAACAATCAAACCTGCACCGATGGCATCTTCAATATTGAAATTCTCATGACGGCCAGCCATTATCAATTCGATTTCATCCGTAGCCAATTCCAATGCTTTTTCTGCTAAAGCCCTAGCATTTATGCCAGCACCTACAAGAACAATTATATTTTCATCCCTGTTTTTTATATTTTCAATGACTTTAGTTCCATTTGTAGTGTTTATGACAAAAATGTCTCCACTATACTCCTGTATTATTTCGGGAGAATTGGTTATATCATAACCTTCAATGGTATTCAAATCCTTTTCACCAGCCAATATGGCATCGGGATGTTCTTTTTTAATTTCAAAAGCCTTTTCATCATTGTTAACGGGTATGACCTTGTTGAAATTGTTCAGGGCAACAGTAATTGTTGTACTGGCTCTTAATAAATCTATTACTATTGTTAAATCATTAGTTGTAGAGTTAAATAATGACGTTTTTATAATCATTTCATCACCAATATATCTTAAAAAAAATGGGGTTTCTGAAGGAGGTATTATTTTTTTCCAAATTCTCTTTCCAATTTGGCGTATAAAGAATTTTCTTCAATATCCTTTTTTCTTTCTTCTTCTAATTCTGGGGGAAGAATGATATCTATCATACAATTGGGGCATTTTAAATTGGCAGATGCTGGATCATATCCGCAATCGCATGTCTCTGCTTCAGTATGATCAAATTCATGTCCACATATATCACATTTAATTAACATATTAACACCTATTAATATAGTATTTGTAAGAATTAAGATAAATATATT
>CADBRM010000039.1 GCA_902797085.1 uncultured Methanobacteriaceae archaeon | reverse complement strand
TTTCATATTGCTGCCTGAAGTCCCTGTATTTCTGGTTGGCCAGTGCCACTATCGGTGAGAGGTATATGAATTTTTTCCTTTTGAGAGTATCTGTTATGCCTGCCAGTTCGCCGATTAGTGTTTTGCCGGATGCCGTGGCTGATACCACCAGCAGGTTTTCTTTGTACAGGAGTCCCGCATTCAAGGCCAGTATTTGTACGGGCAGCAGATAGTTAATTCTCTTCTTCAGTATGTCCCTGAATGCTGATGGTATTTCCAGTGTGTCAACGTTTACCTGTGCAAAGTTCTCTTGTCTGACTTCATATACATCATAGAGTGTCAGTTCATCATTTTCCACGGGGTCATACTCGTTTTCTATCATGTCAAAAATCAGGTTTGCGTTTTTGGTCTTTTCGTACAGCTTCCTGAAACGCTTGAATGTTGCATCAGAATAGTTGTTTGCAGACAGGTATTCAGCAATGCTCTCGTCCATACAGTCATCGCATACTATGGTGTTGCTGATTTTATGGGAATGTTTGTCGTTGATTATGGTTATTATGTTTCGATGTAGGCACCTGGAGCATACATCCACTATGGAGTATTCTATATTGTTGGTGCTGAGAAATTCTTCAAGCATCTCATTGCGTCCAGTGAGGTATATGTTTTGCCTGTTTAGTATATCGAAAAGTTCTGTTATTTCCCCACGGGCTGCAATGGATGACTTTATTATGTTGAAGTCTATGGCCTTGGGAGTGTTTTTCTCTTCTGTCAGCCTGAATGTTCCGTTGAAGAGCGGTTTTCTGTGGCTGTTGAGGGCACCCTTTGCCCGGCCTATCGGATAGAGGTTTACCCTGTGTCTCTTGATGTCAAGTATTATCATAATATTTTTCCGTGGATTTAATTGTGTATCCGTTTGTGTTTGGATGAAAAATCGTTAATAAATGTTATATTATTCTTATTATATTATGATTTTGTATGGAATGTGATGAGGTAATGGGAATTATTTTGATAATGTTTTTTGTTTTCGTTGGATGATATTTTTTTCTCATCTCTTTTTTTTCATAAAATCTAATTAAAATATCATTTTTACATCTTGTCATGTATATGGTTTTGTCTATTTATGACAGGTTTGATGTAATTTAATCTTGTGTAAAAATAAAAAATAAAAAAAGGGAGGGTATCTAATAGTGACTGCTTGGAGTGACACCCAGTGAAAAGTCCTGTTCATGTTTTCCCGGAATTCCAAATGCATCTGCACGACATTGTGTGCATGCCCTGAATACCGGTATGATCTGTTCAACTTCGTCACGTAATTTACTTAGCTCTCCACATGAAGGGCGGGGATAGCCTTTGAATTTATTCAGTGGTATAAGTGGCAATATGTTCATGAGTGAGGCTCCTCTGCGTTTGACTTCCAGTGCAATGTCGAATATGTGTTCATCGTTGACTCCGGGTATAAGCACGGAATTTACTTTAACAATGATTCCCGCCTGTGAAAGTAATTCAACGCCCTTAAGCTGATTTTTCAGCAGCAATTCGAATCCTTCTCTGCCGTGGTAGATTTTGTCCTTGTAGTGTATGTCATCGTATATCTGTACACCTATTTCCGGATCTACTGCATTGATTGTTATGGTAACGGTTTTCACTCCGGAAGATATTATTTCATCGGCATAGTCAGGTACCAGTAATCCGTTGGTACTCATACAAAGTATCATTTCCGGAAATTCTATACCAACTCTCTTGAACAGCTTCAGTGTGTCCTCATTGTATAGGGAATCACCAGGACCTGCAACCCCAACCACGTTGATGGGCTGGTCGCCCTCGGTAACTTTTCGGATGTGTTCTATTGCCCTGTCTATTGACATTATTTCTGAAGCAACTCCCGGCCTGTTTTCCTCTTTGTTTAAGCTTCTTGTACAAAAACCGCATTGAATATTACATTTGGGTGCTATGGGGATATGTATCCTTCCAACCTTGTCATGTATCTTTTCATTGAAACATGGATGCAGCTTTGTGATGTGTGAAAAATTTGGGTTTTCTCTCATCTGTCTTTCACTCCTCCTTTTTATTTTTTGTTATGAAATGAATGAATGATTACAATTATTAATGATTATTATATTTTATAAATTATTTGAGATATATTAAGAAAAATGGGTAAGGAAAGGTGAATTTAATCTAAATTCCTGAACCATCTGCCTGAATGTTGTCTCTTTCAACCTTTTCGTTTAGTAACAGTTTGTTGATCCATACTGAAGCCCATTCTGAAAGGTCATCACCATAGAATGGTCTTGGCTTAAGTTTATTCTCATTTTTGATAACACGTTCAGCCAGTTCACGGTATACGTCAGCCTGTGCTGAATCAGGTGCTCCCTCAATTGTTGTTACTCCGTCCAGTTCACAGCGGGTTACAGTTGGTGAACGAGGAACAAATGAGATGACCTCACTATCGGTTTGCTGGGTGAAATCTGTAATCATGGCCTCTTGTGTGCTGTTTTTAATTGAGTTTCCGATTACACCACCAAGTAATGCTCCGCCCTTATTGGAGTATTTTAGTATTCCCTTAAATAAATTGTTTGCAGCATAGATTGCCATGTAGTCTGAAGAAGTGACGGTATATACCTGTTGTGCTACTCCCTTTCTGATAGGCATTGCAAATCCACCACACACTACATCACCTAGTACGTCATAGATAATGATGTCAGGATCATAGTCGTCGATAATTCCGTTTGAGTCTAATAATTCGATTGCGGCAATGATTCCACGTCCTGCACAACCCACACCAGGTTCCGGACCTCCCGCTTCTACACAGTGAATACCGTTGTATCCCTCATATACGATATTGTCCAGTTTTCCTGTTTTGTTACGTATGGTGTCAAGCACGGTTGGTATTGTCTTACCCTTCCTCAGGGTTGTTGTTGAATCGTTTTTAGGATCACATCCGACCTGCATTACACTGTAACCCAAATCTGATAATGCCGCTGATAAGTTTGAGGTGGTTGTGGACTTTCCTATACCACCCTTTCCATAAATTGCTATTTGTTTTGCTTTAGTCATAATTTCACCTTTTCCTTATTTTTTTATTATTGTTTTTCAAATTTCTTCCTTATTTTATTAGCTTTTTATAATGGACCGACAAATGTTGTTACCACGTCTTCAAGTAATGTCAGTCCACCGTAGTATCCTCCGTAATGGTTTACCAACACTGAACTTCCATATATTGGGAATGATGCACTTACATGACATGCACCCCATTCCTCAAGTGCAGTAGGCTGTTCGAGTGAACTTGATAACAGGAATGCAAACGGCCTGTTGTTCAGGTTGTTTCTGATTTTATATGTGTCAGCTTCAAAGACAATGTCAGGCTTGATTGTTGATTCCAGTGAATTGTTGATTTCGTCAATGATTTTCTGTCTAACCTCAACTGGAGGGTTATCTGTTATCTGAACAATATCAGGCAGGTAACCTATCTCATTTGTCAGGAATTTTGTGTAGCTGATTGCATATGCACTGTCGGCTACCACTGCAAAGTACTGGTTTGGTCTTGCAAGAATAAGAGCATCTCCAGGATATTCTGCAAATCTGTAGAACCATTCCTCTTTTTGGGTAATGAATGTGTTCACTGTATCAGGGTCGAGTGACAGTTTCTCCGCTACCCTGTAGAGTAAGGATGATGTTTGTTTTGCTCCTACAGGTATTCCAGGGAATGTAATGAATGGTGTGCCGAATTTTTCATGCAGTCTTTCAGCAGCCCTTACTCCTACCCATGGATTTAGCACGATATTGTACTCGGCCTTCGGTATGTCCCTGATGTTCTGCAGTCCGTCACCGTCAGCAAAGATTACATTGGCCTTTACGCCGATTGATGCAAATAATTTCTTTAATTCATACAGGTCACCCTTCCAGAAGACGTGATTGTATGGTACTACTCCGAGGATGTTTATTGTACCCTTTTCTACAGGCTGTTGTTCAAGAAGGTCGCTTTCTATTACAGCATCCCAGAACAGATTGTATCCTTCCAGTGAATGTGCCTTGAATCCAGGTGCATTAACGTGTATGATCGGATGTTCTGACTGGTAGTTTTCCACTACACTGTCCACGTCGTCTCCGATGAGTGAAGGTACACAGCCTGAGATTACCACATAGAAGTTGCTGTTGAAGAGTTTGATTGTTGAATCAATGAGGTTGTCCAGTTTCTCTTCCCCACCAAGGATTACGTGTTCCTCCACAAGACATGAACATGGGGTTGCGGTTCCACCCTCGTTTACACCACAGGATTCTCCACCTGCATATAGTGTACCGAAGAGGTTTCCCACTCCACATCCCGCACCTGAGTGCAGAATAGGTACAGCATTTTTTAGTCCCAGTACAGTTCCGTATACTCCTGCCAAAGCGCAACCGTATCTTGGAGCTTCAACGGAGTGTTCTTCCTGACTGTCGATTTTCGGATCTATTGTCTGATCAAGATTAAATATTTCGTCCCTAATTTTTTCATAGTTTTCTGCCAAATTATTACCTCCCTATTTTGATACTCCCTTGTTTTCATCGCTTTGTTTGTCCAGGAAGTATAATGGATCGTCCTGTTCATACCACCAGTCCTGATATGCCGGCTGTGTTTTTTCCGACAGAGTTTTCTGGTATGACTTGTTCTGGAATGCCCTAAGCAGGAATTCACCGAATGCAACTGCTCCTGAGTATCCTGACTGTGCGCTTTCAGGTGCCGGATCTCCTCTTAATGAGTGAATCCTTGTCACTTGAGTGTCACGTTTCCAGCTTCCTCCCTGGAACGGACAGGTTAATGTCAAATCAGGCTTTAATGATGATGTTACATTTGCCTGTTCTGCTGCTTGGAAAGTGTTTACCATTATGTTGAAGTCACCGTTTCTTTCGATGATGTCTGCAAGTTCGTCGATAATCAGTTCGTCGAAGTCCTGTGCCATTGCGGCAGGTGTGTCCAGACCAAGTTCATCAAAGTATGGCATCTGTGATACCAGCCTTCCCTGTCCTAACGCTCCAAGCACCTGCAGTCTTTCTCCATTCTTACGTGCATTGGATATGTTGAGGAATTCCTGTTTTATGCTGTTTAGTTTTGGTTCCCATTTGGCTCTTTCTTCTTTAATCAGTTCTTCCACTTCTTTTTCTTTACCTGTGTATTTACCGATTTCCCTTAGCCATCCGTCAGTGTTTTCAAATCCTGTCGGTGACGGGTACAGGAAGTACGGTACTCCGAATTTTTCTTCCAGTCCTCTTGAGAGATAGTCAGTGTATGTAGGACATATAGGTGCTGTTACAGCTGCTTCCGAGAGTTTTTCAAACTGTTCTACAGTAGCGAATTCCGGTATGAAATTTACTCTCAATCCCAGTTTTCCGAGCAGTCTTTCGATTTCCAGTCTGTCTTGCCATGTGTATGATAACATACTTGCTACGTTGACAAGGTCTTTCTGTTTTTTCTCAGGTTCCTTTACCAGGTATTTTAGTACTGCATGCCAGAAGGCATCGTATCCTGTCTGCACTAACCTGCTTCTTACTCCTTCACAGTGTACCGGTACGATAGTTGCATCGATTTCTGGCTGTATGTCATCCACTACACCTTCGATGTCTTCTCCAATGATACCGGTTGTACAGGAGGTAAGGATGAATATTGCCTTAGGTTCGTATCTTTTTTGTGCTTCTATGATGGTTTCCCTTAATTTTTCTCCAGCTCCATATACTACATCATCCTGTTGAAGGTTTGTTGTCATCCAGTTGAGTTTGTACTGTGCAGGTCTGCCTAGTGCTTCAGGTACTCCTCTGAAGAGTTCCCTGTATCCCAGTGCAGATGAGGAACATCCTACAGGTGCGTTGAATATTACAACTGCGTCCCTGATTGTACTTACACGTACTGCCAGGTAGAAGTTTAATACGCATCCTCCTGATTGCTGGAATTTTCTTTCATCCATTGTCACTTCCTGGTTTACTGCATCCTTAAGTAGTTCCGATGCCTTTCCATAGTAAATGTTTGTTCCGTGTGCTCTTTGTTCACGGTTTGGACTGGTAATTTTGTCCAGGTCTATAGCCTGTGCTTCAGGTTTATTGTTGAGATCAACTCCTAATATTTCTTTTATCTTTTTACGTTTACAGGAACTTACCTTGTATGTTCCGTGTTGTTTGTTGTGATTACATTGATTATTATGATTTCCTTGTGAACTCATATTTCAAACTCCTTATTAAAAATTTTTTTATTTTTTTGTTCTATTTCTTTTATAATGTTTTTTTTAAGGAATGAAATTGATGAGGATTTAACCTGACTGTATTTGATAATGTAAATATAACAATTGTTATATCAGTATGTTTTAATTAATATTGTAAAGAGTCTTAAGCGAACATAAAGCATGCAATAGAACAATTGTTATAAGTACATTATACTTTATATACATGTTAAATAATGACCTAGCTTACGCTAGAAATAATAACCTATGAGTCAAAGGCTGTCTAAAAATAGTATTTTTAAATAAGTTCACTTTGTTGAGAGCAAAGCGGTAGAGTATACGAAAATGGTTGAGTAATTGTCTTACTACTTAAACTTATAAACACTATTGACAGGGTGAGAAATTTTCTTTTTTTTCATCGCTATCAATTTCCTAAAAAAGATAACTATTGTTATATAACAATGTTACCCAATTAAAAGATAAGTATTACCAAGTATATAAAGGTAATGTTTATTAAGTCATAACTAAATAATAAATAATGTAGAAGTAGATTATAAGAAAATGGTTGAGTAATTGTCTTACTACTTCTACCTAAATTTACAATCTATTTTTTTAAGATATTCCCATGCAAATTGTTTCGTTTCAACAAAATACGGATAATATGATGTTTATTATTTACTTCACATTGCTTGATTTTCAGTAACGGGAATTTGATTCTGTCGTCAATCGATTTGTACCTCCTAATCTGTGAAATGAATTGCCTTTACAAAACATTAATATAACAATTGTTATAGAACTTTAAATATCTGGCTAAGAAAATAATAAATGGATGTTGAAACATTAAAAAAATAAAGATAAAGTGAATTATATGGCAAAAACGATTGAAGAGATTCAGGAAAAATTAGATTCCGGAGATGCATTGGTATTGACTGCCGATGAACTGAA
>CADBRM010000038.1 GCA_902797085.1 uncultured Methanobacteriaceae archaeon | reverse complement strand
TGTATTTGAAGGTGGAGTAACTGACATGAAAGAAGCTGGAGTTATCGAACCTCAAAGAGTTAAAAAACAAGCAATTCAATCTGCAGCAGAAGCAGCTGAAATGATTTTAAGAATTGACGACGTAATTGCATCATCCAGTCAAGGAGACGTAGCAGCAGCTCAAGGTATGGATGGAATGGGCGGAATGCCTCCAATGTAAGTAGGTTAAATCCTATCATTCAATGTTAAATTACCTATAAATTAAACTATTAGAATCTAGTCTAAAGTATTAATTGTATTAGGGGAAATCCATGATACTTCTCATGGATTACTTTTTTTTTAATTTTATTTTAATAAATATTTTATCTAATTTTTAACAAATAATCATATACTAATTTAGTTCAGAGTGTTGTTTATGGAAAAAATTCTTGATTTCAATGATTTGTTCTTTGGAGATTTAACCGAATATAAAAAGTTAATCATGGGTTTGTTAGAAAATTTAAAGAATGTTACTCCAGCAACTTTTTGGAGTATGGACCCTGAATGTCAAAAAGGATTATCAACTATTATTTCAATGGAAATAATTAATTTAATTCTAAATTCATTAGATAAGATATCTGATAACCTTTATGGAAACGACTTGATTACAAAGGAATATCCTTTTTTTGTAGAATCTAAAGAAATGATTGAATGTTTATTAATGGACCCCATATATGAATCTGAAGAATATCTTAATTTGGCAATAACATTGTTTTCTGATTTCTTTACACTACTTGAAGTAAAATTATTGTTGTTTGACGGATGTAATATAGAGTTGGAAGCACCGGAACATGTATTAAGGGAATATGATAAAGAATTGGAAAAATATATGGAAAGATTGGACAGGTATAGGGATGAATTTATAATATTACACAATTAATTTTTTCAAAAAAAAGAGTAAAAAAAGTAATTAAATTAAAAGTTCATCAACTTTAACTAACAGATTGTATGTTCTATCGGTTGATTCTTGTTCCGTTATGTTTTCAGGAATTTCATAAACTAACGTAGGATAACCTGCATCGGCTAAAGGTTTTGATACTAGTTCGATAGAAGTACTTTCATAACTGCCATTCGTGTCTGTTCTAAAATATTTAAAGTCAATATCTGATTTGTTGATTTTTTCTGCTAATTCTACTGATGCCTGATCCATTGCGGGAGTTGCAATATAAAATCCATCACCATAACCTTCAATATGCGAATGACTAATTATGATAACATTTGCCTGAGTTTTGTATATATCCGGTAAAACATATTCTGCAACCAAATGTTCACCATTGTATCTGCTGTTTTTATAGTCTTCCTGGTCTTTAGTAACAGTAACATTATAGTTAATCAATTTTGCATTATGAGTCAATGCAAATCTTTTCAATGATTCAATTTCAGGATTTATTGCCAGAGGTTCCCTCGGATGAATTCCTGTAACTAAAATAATTGTATTATTAGAATTGTAATGATTATAAATATCCTTAGTAACGTATCCCAATTCATTTGAGCTAATGGTTTCATGGGAATGCCATTCGTAGATTAAATAGGGAACTGTAAAAATAATCAATAAAATCATTATGATGGTAATAATGTTTTTTAAGAGGCTCATTCGTTCAACTCCACTATTGGATATATTACAATATAATATTGAACGTTTAAATATTTTTTTAAAAAAAAGTGTTAGAAAGGGGGATTAATTGAAATAATGTTATTTATTTCTTGATAAAATGTGAACTGCTACAGTACCTCCAGTTCCTCCAATGTTTTGGGTGAGACCTGTTTCTGCACCTTCAACTTGTCTTTTATCTGCATCTCCTCTTAATTGCCAGGTAATTTCTGCTGCTTGTGCAATACCTGTTGCTCCTAATGGGTGACCTCTTGCTTTTAATCCACCTGATGGGTTTACAGCTATTTGGCCGTCTAATGCTATTTGACCATCTTCAATAGCTTGTCCACCTTTACCTTTTTCAAAGAATCCTAAGTCTTCAATTGCAATTAAACCGTTGATACTGAAACAGTCATGTACTTCTACAACATCAATATCTTTAGGTTGTACTCCTGCAATATCATAAGCTTTTCTTGAAGCTTCAATAGTTGATTGGATTGTTGTTAAACTTTTTCTGCTATGTAATGCCATGGTGTTTGATGCTTGTGTTGAAGCTTTTACATAAATTGGAGTGTCTGTGTATTTTTTAGCATCTTCTGCCGGACATACTATGATTGATGCGGCTCCATCTGAAACTGGAGAACAGTCCAATATGTTTAATGGTGATGCAACCTTTGTTGATTTTAACACTGCCTCTACACTAATTTCTCTTTGGAATTGTGCTTTTGGATTTAATGCTCCATTTTTATGTCCATTTACTGCAAATCCTGCAATTTGTTCACGTGTTGTACCGTATTCATACATGTGTCTTCTTGCCATCATAGCATATAATGAAGGGAAGGTTGCTCCTTGTTGTGCTTCCCATTCCTGGTCGGATGCAGTTGCAATTGCCGGTGTAGCATCAACTACATCAGTCATTTTTTCTACACCTGCTGCCATTACATTATCATAGTATCCTGATGCAACAGCCATAATTGCTTGTCTTAAAGCTAATCCTCCGGATGCACATGCTGCTTCTACTCTTGTAGCAGGTATTGGTGCTAAACCGGAATGTTCTGCTATTAAAGCACCTATGTGTTCTTGTCCTACAAACAATCCACCGGACATGTTTCCGATATACATTGCATCAATTTTATCTCCAGTCATATTTGCATCATGTATTGCTTCTACACCTGCTTCTACAACTAAATCTCTGAATGATTTGTCCCATAATTCTCCAAATTTAGTTTGGGATACTCCTACTATTGCTACATCTCTCATTTTTTCACCTTTTTTAACGTTATGAGTGTTTAATCCATTTTAATTTTTCCTTTAAATTTAGCATAAGTAGCATAATCTACGTAAGTTAAATTTTTCTGAATTTCTTCAAGTGTTTTAGCTTTGTTTCTGACTTCTTCAATTCTATCATTCACTGTTATGGTAAATGCATCACTTCCGGCTCCGGAACCATAGGATACTGCAAATATTTTGTCACCTGGTTTTGCAACATCCAATACTGATGCTAATCCTAATGGAGTTGCTCCGGAGTATGTGTTTCCTATGTTAGGTGTTAGTAATCCTTGTTTGTATTGTTCTTCATTGAAACCTAATTTTTTTGCTGCTCTTATGTAGAATTTTCCGTTTGGCTGGTGGAATACCGCATAATCATAATCCTCTGCAGTGGTTCCTGTTCGTTCTAACATTCTGTTTGCAGCTCCAAGAACGTGTTTGAAATATGCTGGCTCTCCTGTAAATCTTCCACCGTGTGAAGGGTATGTTTCACCTTCTCTTCTATAGAAGTCGGGAGTATCGCTAGTAAAACTGCATGTTTCTTCAATATCTGCGATAGTGTTATCTTCACCGATAATGAATGCTGCTCCTCCAGCACTGGCAGTGTATTCCAAAGCATCTCCTGGTGCTCCTTGGGATGTATCTGCTCCAATTGCTAATCCATATTTAATAATTCCTGATTTAACAAGTCCTACTGCTGCCTGTATACCTGCAGTTCCTGCTTTACATGCAAATTCTAAGTCGGCTGCAGTTAAATTTGGTGTTGCTCTTATTGCATCAGCAACTATTGTTGCTGTTGGTTTTACAGCATATGGGTGTGATTCTGATCCAACATATATAGCGCCTATGTCTTGTGGATCTATTTCAGCACGTTTTAATGCTCTTCTTGCTGCTTCTACTGCAATTGTTACAGTATCTTCATCTGGTCCAGGTACTGATTTTTCGTTAACGACTAATCCTTTTGAAATAGAGTTTGGGTCATCTCCCCATACTTTAGCAATTTCTTCTACTTTTATTCTGTAAGAGGGAACATGAGCTCCATATCCAACAATTCCTGTCATTTTATCACCCTTGGTGTATAATTTTTTTAAGTTCTTATTCTGCAAAAGCAGTTGTTAAATATTTTGTAAATATTATAATTTAAGAAACTATTTTTTTGTCTATATTAATTAAGTTTAAGTCAATACAAGTTAATATAGTTTATTTTTTTCTTTATCATTATTATAAATTAATATTTCATATTTTTATTAATTATTTATAATAAAGTAATTATTTTATTATTTGAAAGATTATTTTGTGTTATTCTGATTTTTAAAATTGTAATAAATTATTTTATGTGATTTTAGAGCATATCTTTCTTTTTTCATTATTTGCTTCTAAAGATTGTTATTTGTTACTTTTTTTAAAAGCATTAATTTTTATTTATTAAGTGACATAATAAATATTATATATATTGTAGTTTAGGAGTTTATTACATATGGATTCAGTTGCAGTAACTATTAAAACAGTCGAAAAAACAGGAGTATTTAATAATATTGCTGAAAAATTATATGAAAAACATTATTATGTTAATTATACTCATCTGTTCCTTGAAAATGACCATGGTAGAATATATCTTGAATTAGATAAAGTATCTGATGTTAATGAATTAGAAGAGTGTCTTTTATCAATTCCTGATGTTATTTCTGTCAATACTCATGATACATTGGATGATATCTATGGAAAAAGGGTAATAGTATTGGGACACGGTGAAGTTATGGCTAAGTCATTGCAAGGTGCAATAATGGAAGCTGAATTACATAATGCTGCTGATGAAACTATTAGTGTTGATGGTATGATTATTGGTGGTGGAAGTGAAATTACTGAAGCTGTCAGTACTATAAACAAATTACCACGAGTAAATGCGATAGTGTTATCTGGAACCATGATGGGTGGAGAAATTACAGACGAAATCAAAAAGCTCAAAAACCAGGATAAAAATTTACCAATTATTTCCTTAGATATGCTTGGTGATTTGGATTCTGTAGTTGACTTGGTTATACCTGATCCTATTCATGCTGGTGCTATGGCAGTTAAATTGGTTTCTGATAAAGATTCATATGATAATGATTTAATAGACGATAAATTTTTGAATAAAGATATTTAATGATTAAAGGAGGTAAATTTATGATTAATGGTTCTAATGGACTACCATTGAGTTCTTCTAAGTTAATTATCATTATGATAATTGCTATAATTGCGGTCGTGATAGCTACTGTTGCATTAAATGGTGGTGTTTCTACACCTGTGGTTGAAGAGAATACTTCTGATGTAAATGCTGATAACAATACAACAACTTATAATCAAGATTATAAAATGATTGGAAATAATTCTTATGGTGCTGTTACGAAAATATCAGGATTTGGTAATCCTTCATCGGATATTAGGGTTGCATTTATTTTAGGTGTTGATGCTCAGAAATCTGCTCCGAATTCTATCGTACCTACATTACAAAATGATAACGAACTAAGTTATTGTTACGATGTCTACATAATAAACACTACAAATACTAATCAAGATAGTGCTACTTCAAATAATCAAAATAACTTAACATTAAATGAGAAGTCTGAAAGTTTAGCATCAGAATATGTTGTTCCGGATGTAGTAAACAATAACTATAATTTCACTGTAGATGTCCACAGTACTAATGATTCAAATTCATATGTATTTGTTCCATCTGAAAATACATATACTTCTAAAAAAGTTGTAGAATATATTTCAAATAATACTAATGTTGGAATCTATACTCCTACTAATCCAAGATATACTGATTCAGTTTCAAAACCTATAATAAGTTATGAAATTCCTTCCATAGTATATGTATCCAGAGAATATTACTCAAATTCTTCATCAGCTGAAGTAAATACTATAATACATGCTATTGATAACTTTGACTTTGTAGGTTTGTTTAGTGATAATTCGGATTCATCTTCATCAACTAATGATACTTCTAATAATGTGGTTGTCACCAGTAACTCTAATGGTAACAAGGAAGTAAATTAATTTTGAAGCCTT
>CADBRM010000037.1 GCA_902797085.1 uncultured Methanobacteriaceae archaeon | reverse complement strand
GAAAAATCATCCAGTTGGTTTGACAGTATTGTAGGTAGGTTTCCTCCACCGATATTACCTACAGGTCCCGGATGTACGCATGGTGAAATGTAATTTGCTTTAATACCATTGGCAGTTTTAAAACTAATAAGTGAAACGATTGTATCTATGTCTTCTCCCATTTCACTAAACACATCCTCCATTGCCATTGAACCTTCACTGATTTGAGCAATGAATAAACTTAACAGTTCAAGGCCTCCAACACCAAGGTTGCTTTTTATTGGAGATTCTATTACTGCAACAAATGCATATACCGCAATAGCCAATACCAATGCACCAATGATTGCCTTAAGGTATAATGAATATACGTTGGATATTGTTGCCATGGTTAAACTATCAATCAATATCCACATACTGATTGTTAGTATTGGTTGTATTGCCGCTATAAGTATTCCCTCAAGATACCTAATATTGGATGTTGCCCAAAGTACTAGTGCCTCAACAGTAAAACCGAAAAGTAATCCTAAGAGGAAACTGTTCATTGTGATATTAATGTTAAGAACGAAGGAAATTATTGCTCCCAGTATGTAGAAGAAACATGTGAATAACATACAAACAAATGCCAAGAACATTGCTTGTTTAAGTTTCACATGTCTTCCGTTTAGTTTGTTAACTACACTATGGATTAGCCCACCTGATGCAATTGTCGTTAATCCTGCAAGGAAAAATGTTGTTCCGGCACCGTCAAGGAATGCGTATACCACAGTATCCATTCTCATTCCAGGTTCCAAACAACCAACTATTCCTCCACTCAATATACTGACTACCAGTATTAGGAAAACTGAAATCTTTGTTTTAGGTAAGGTTACCATATATTTTGTTAATCCCATTATTCTATCAGATAATCCCATTGTTACCTCCCCGGTAAATATATATAAATTATTATATATTCTTTATAAATATTATATTTTCATAATCAAAGTATTTAATTAATAAAAAACAGAACTATCAATAATGAAATCTTATGGGGTATAATTTTGGAATATGAATTAAACACACCATTAAATGATGATGATATTAATAAACTTAAAGCAGGGGATACTGTATATTTGACGGGTAAGATTTTCACTGCTCGTGATAGTGCTCATAAAAGAATTATTGAATCCGGTGCACCTATGGATTTGGAAGGCGTCGTGTTATTCCATGCAGGTCCGATAATACGTAAACAAGATGAGGGGTATGAAATAGTTGCAGTTGGTCCTACCACCAGTATGAGAATGAATCCTTATGAAGCAGATGTTCTTGATATGGGTGTCAAGGCTGTTATCGGTAAGGGTGGAATGGATGAAAAAACACAGGAAGCTTTAGTACGTAATAATGCAGTATTTTTAACGGCTGTTGGTGGTTGTGCTGCTTTATATGTAAGTAGCATAAATAATGTTGATTCTGTAGAATGGTTAGATCTTGGTATGCCTGAGGCTATTTGGCAATTGGATGTTACACGTTTTGGTCCATTGATTGTTACTATGGATTCTAATGATGAAAATTTATATAAAAAGAAGTAGTTTGGTGATAAGTTTTGAGAGAAAGAACAGTTGTTCCCATTTTACTCATAGTTTCTATAGTTTTAATAGCATTATTTTTTGTAGTAACTCCTAATTATATTACTGAAAATGGGGATGTAAAACACTTTGAGGATAATGATTTATCATTTGATATGTTGAAGTCTTGGACAGTATATGAATATGATGATCCTATTAAGATACCGTTTTTATCAAGCAGTCCTGATTCAATATTGCTTAATCCTGTTGATAGTTCACAATTCAGTATGTCAAATAGCAGTGCTGAGGATTTAGGTTCTGATGGGGAGGTAATTAATACTGGTACTACTAATGCCTTCGATGTAATAATTGTAAAAACAGAGATTACAAAACATGACTCTTTACCTGAAGGTGTTACGTTAAATGATGCCTATAAAGCAGATAGTTTGTATAATTTAATGAGCAGTACTGGTCAATTTAATTTACAAAATGATACTGCTATGACTATTGATGGACAAAATGCTCATCAATTTAAATATACAGTTAGTTCCATGACTTATCTTGATACTTGGGTAGAAAAAGATGGTCATTACATCAGAGTTTTAAGTCAGGTTGCCAGTGGGTTCTATGATGAGGTTGAACCACAATTCAACACTATAATTAATACTTTAAAGGTTAAATAACCTTTATTACTATTTTTAATAAATTTATGAACAGCCGGCAAAATTATGTATTTTTCACGTAATGACAAATGAAGTTTTACGTTTGAGTTTTCTTCGACCAAATATTAACACAATTTTTAACGATTTTTTTTTAACATAGTTTCCTTTTTTTTAATATTTTTCTTAAATTATTGTTAATGGAAATTTGATATTGATCTTCCTGATTTCAATTTAATCATAAATATTTCTGGGGATAATCCCTTGATTAAAATAATAACTAATTAAAGCAATTGAAGAGAAAATTCTCTTCATATTCCTTATTAAAAATGACTCCAATATGACTTTTTTAAAAACTATTTTGAATTTAAATGTTATATAAAGTATGGATTAATTTTCATGCTTTTTTTAATGTATGATTAACTTTTTTTTGTATTAAAAGAGTATAGTTTTTTTATTATTGATTAAACAATGATATAATTATAGTTAATTTTATTAATATAAACTTATAAATTACCTATCAGTAGAATAGGGGTTGTATTTTTTGTCATTATGGATTTATGAAATAATTTAATGATTTAAAACTTTTAAAAAGCATTTGATAAATGATAATAATATTATGTCATCAATCTATTTTATTAAATTCATATTGTTTTTTAGGGTTTTTTTAATAGGATATGGGATGAAACTTGAAAATATATAAAAATAGGATATAACGTGGTATTATGTTGAATAATAAAAGTTGTTTCTTAATATTCACGATTCTAATAGTATTGTTATTTGGTATGGCAATAGTCAGTGCGACCGATAATGGTAATACAACAATTACTGATACAGACACTGTTTCAAGTGCTGCTGATGTCACAACAGATAATAATATTCTGGAAGTGAAAGAAAAAATAAATACTTGTGATAATAATGATGCTAATTCATTTTCAGCGGTGAAATCAGTAGAAAAACAAGATTCTACAAATAAAGATACAAAAAAAGCTGCAACAAGTACGTTAACAGATAATAATGAATTAGTTAATGCAGTGGAAACTGCTAATGAATCACGGGATGAGGTTTATATTATATCATTATTGCAGGGAGATTACAGCCTAACCACAGGTAATTGCATACAGGGTTATGTTACTACTACTGAAAGTTGCTTAACCTTTAATAAAATAACAACAATGATTGAATTAGATCCAATCATTGAAATTAACAATTCAGAAGTTCCAATAAATGGAGAATTGTCTGATATAAATAATAATAAATTATCAAATCAAAATATAACATTAATAATAGATGGAATTGGACATAATGTAGTAACGGATAATAACGGTTTTTTCAAATACACACATCTCTTTGGAAATCGTGGAAACAAAACTATTATCGTAAAATTCGCCGGTACAGATATTTACAATGCATCAAATAATACAATTAAGGTTGCCATTGAACATGTAAGCACAAACATTACTTTAAATGATATATCAGATTATCAATATTCAGATAAGTTTGAAATAACTGGAACATTTAGAAGATGTACAGGCGAACCAATTCCAAATGCTACGATATACTTGATTATTAATGGTGTCTCATATCATAATAAAACTGATGTGGATGGTTATTTTGAGTATAATTATCTTGCTAGTAAGGTAGGTACTATTGGTGTTGTTGCTACGTTTGGTGGTAATTCTGTGTATGGTTCGTCTAGTGATGGTGG
>CADBRM010000036.1 GCA_902797085.1 uncultured Methanobacteriaceae archaeon | reverse complement strand
TTATTTTTAAAAAAAGTTATTTTAGTGGAGTTTATTTTTTTTAATATAACTGTGTATATTTCTGCAGGTAAGTTTGGTAATTTTTATCCAGCAACCTGTGCAGTGTCATTAGTTCAGGATTTGTTGTTGCTTTCTGTTCCGTTAAATTTCTCAGTGTCTTATTTTTCATGTTTTCCCGTACTTCCTTTATAGTGAATTTCAGTTGCCTTATATTCTCTTCTTCAATGTTGTCTGTTATGGCATAGTTTTTCTCATAGATGTTCGTGCTTGTCATCAGGTAGTCATTTTTTGCTTCATATATTGCTCTTGAGTTATCAAAAATGTCTATTCCAATATAACTTAGTATAGGTATGATTTGTGTTGTTGCAAATGGGAAGTATAATGCTGTCGTGGGGTTTATGTTTTCTCTTACATTAATTATTATGTCAAGTAAATCTTGGGGATTTCTTTGTAATTCATCAGTGTTTGCAAACATTAATGTTGTGTATCCGTATTCCTCTAGTTTTTGTGCACATTCTACCCTAAGGTCTGTGTATTGTGCTCCCTGTATGACTGCTATTTTTTCTTTGTCTGTTTCTTCTTGTGCCAGTTTCAGTGTTTCATGCATGTATTCTTCAGCAATTTCCTTCTGTATTTTGTATGGTGTTAATATGTTTTCCACTTTATCTATTTTGTTGTATTCTAGTAATATTGGTGTTGTCTCTTCGTTGTATTTTCCTAATCTTCCCGGTCCGTCGTGTGAATTTATCTTTATCATTTTTTTTACTCCACTTTCTTTTATTATATCTTTGTGTGTTTTAGTATAATTTTTTTATTCTATTTTTTGTGTAATCTTTTAGGTAACACAAGTCATTTTTTTTGTTAGCTTTATATACTATCTTACTAAATCTAATAATAGAAGTTTATAAAATCAGTAAATTTCTACAAGTTAACTATTAAAAATTTATCTAATTGGTTGATGAATTAGGTGCATCAATCAAGACCATCTATTTTGGATGTAAAACAACAATTGAATATATTAATTTATATTATGTATTTTATCAATGGAGTGAAAATATGTCTTTATTAAATGAAAGTGAATACTTAATTACTGAAAAAGATATTGATCCAACTTTTAAAGAAGAAATTATGGCAAACGGATCAGATAGTTTAGCAATTTGTTACCAATGTGGTACCTGTTCTGGTGCATGTCCATCAGGTAGAAGAACCCCTTACATGATCAGAAGATTAGTAAGAAAAGCATTAATGGGTATGAAACAAGATGTAATCTCAGACGATGCTCTTTGGATGTGTACTACTTGTTACGAATGTCAAGAAAGATGTCCTCGTGATATTAAAATCGTTGAAATTGTTAAAGCTATCAGAAACGTAGCAGCTCACGAAGGTTACATGGCAAAAGCACACAAAATGACTGGTTCATTTGTAGCAAAAACTGGTCACGCAGTACCTATCAACGATGCTACCAAAGCTTTAAGAAAAGAAATTGGTCTTTCAGAAGTACCACCTACAACCCATGCTTGTCCTGAAGCATTAGAAGAAGTACAAGCTTTAATTAAAGCAACAGCATTTGACGAATTAATCGGATACGACTGGGCTACCGGAGATATAAAAGAATAATTTTGATTTTAATAGGAGGATATTATTATGGCATACGCTTATTTCTTAGGATGTATTATGAACAACAGATACCCTGGTATTGAAAAATCAACCAGAGTATTAATGGATAAATTAGGTGTTGAATTAGCAGATATGGAAGGGGCTTCCTGTTGTCCTGCACCAGGTGTATTCGGTTCTTTCGATAAAGAAACCTGGGCAACAATCGCAGCAAGAAACATTACAATTGCAGAAGATATGGGAGCAGAAATTTTAACCGAATGTAACGGATGTTTCGGTTCACTCCACGAAGCTAACGACTTATTAAAAGAAGATACTGAAATGAAAGAAAAAGTTAACTCTTCCCTTTCAGAAATCAACCGTGAATTCAAAGGTTCAACTGGTGTAAGACACTTTGCTGAAGTACTATACAACGATGTAGGTATTGACAAACTTTCCGAAGTAATGGAAAAAGACTTAAACTTAAACGTTGCAGTACACTACGGTTGCCACTTCTTAAAACCTAGTGATGAATTACAAATCGATAATCCTAAAAACCCTAAAATCTTAGATGAACTTGTAGAAATTACAGGAGCTAAATCCGTACCTTACACTGACAAAATGATGTGTTGTGGAGCAGGTGGAGGATTAAGAGCAAGAGATAAAGAAGTTACTACCAGTTTCACCAAAGAAAAATTAGACAACATGACAGCAGCAAACGTTGACGCAATTATCGACGTATGTCCATTCTGTCACATGCAATTTGATGTAGGACAAACTGAAGTAAACGAACAATACGGAACCAACTTTGCAATTCCTGTATTACACTTAGCTCAATTATACGGATTAGCAATGGGATTATCTCCTGAAGAATGTACACTTGATAAACAAGTTGTAGATCC
>CADBRM010000035.1 GCA_902797085.1 uncultured Methanobacteriaceae archaeon | reverse complement strand
TTCGTTCTATTATCGTATCAAAATCATAAAGCATAAAGTTACCTCATAAATTTATGAGAAAAAAAAAGAAATGAATAATTAATTTTTATTATACTTTTTTTCTAGATATTTCTCCAATAATTTTTTTGAATATTCATCTGTTTCCACTTTTTCCAGATATTCATCAAGATTCTCTTCAGATAAATGACTTTTGGAAATTTCACCAGTTGAATCTTCCATATCCTTATTGGATTGTTCTATCTCTAAATCTTTAATTTTATTAACTAATCTGTTAGTTTGGTTCATAGTAATATATTTACAAAGAGTCTATATTAAATTTTCTAAGAAAAAGAGTATTAAAAGAAGAGGGGGTTTAAGTGGAATAAATTACTTTGGGAGATTATGATTTAATCATTGTTAAAATCATTTTAAACTGTTGAGCTGCATGAAGTGCATGTGGAACATTTGCAGGCATAATTATCATATCACCCTGTTTTAGTACAAACAATTCACCGTCTATAGTCAATTCCAATGTTCCATCAAGTACCTGTACCATTGCATCAAAAGGTGCGGTGTGTTCTGATAATCCTTCCCCCTCATCAAATGCAAATATTGTAACAGTACCCGTTTCTTTTTTGATAATTTCTTTACTTACAACTGATTTTTCTTGGTAATCTACCAATTGTGCTAATTTAAATATATTTGATGCTTCCAATGCCATATTATCATCTCCATGAATTTTTTATATACTTAATTACTTTTTCATAACAGTTAAAAGTTTTGTTACCTGTAAAGTTGCATATTATATTTTAAGTTTCAAATCATTCAATCCAATTTCAGATAACAATCCCTTGTTAATAAGTATTGCTAATTGTTCAGTTAACGAATCCTCGCTGACACCATATTTTGAATACATCTGTATAATCAGCCAATCAATCGGAATTATTCCTTTATCAAATCCACTAATCTGTATCTCATGAAGTATTGTTCCACGTAAATCATCATTTAATAATGGTTGAATATCTTTAAATGGATAAGACAAAGGCAAATTTCTTTTATAACGATTTGAATATTTTATTTCAAAGTTTGTTACGTTAAAAGGATTTTTTAATAGAAAATCTGTCCATGTAATTGCATTAATATCTGTATATGTGGAATGATATTTGTTGTGACAAGACTTGCATAAGGTTATTCCATTGTTAATCTCTGTTGTTAAGTAGGGATATTGGCTTACACCAAATATGTGATGAGCTTCCAAATTATCCTTTGATCCACAAATAACACACTGCTTTGAATCTCTTTTTTTAATGTCGTCAGCCCATATTTTTCCTACGAAATATTTCCTATTTGTCATTTCTTCCTCCATAATTTTATACAATTAACATTTAATTATAATAATAAATACTATTATTATAAAAAAGTTATAATATTATTAAAAATTATATAATAATTATATGGGAAGAAGTATTAATAAATTTCCTAAAATATCTGAAAATATATTGTTAATCGGCATCCTCATCAAGTGCTTCAATATAAAAACTCACTGGACGAAATCCGTCATTACATGAAATCATAGCGGATTTTTTATTTTTCATCCAACCATCATATAAATCTTCACCGCCATGGGCCAATGTCATGACAAAAGGAGATACCGTTTCCCAAGCACTATCACAGAATCCATCCGGTTTTTGCCATCCATTGGCAATATAAACCACACCCTCCTCGATATCACAAGCATGTTCTATAGGATTCTCAAATTTTTCAATCAAATCGTCATATCTTGCTTTACGTACAACTGTAATCTTGACCTTTTTCATCAAATCACCAAACTAATGTTAAAAATAGTTATTTATAGAACTAATATATAAATTATTTTTTCAAGGGGGTTAGTATGAAAAGAAATCATTCAATCCATTCTTTTATTTCATCCACTCCCAGATTTCCGGATAACCTTTTTGAATCTATCCAATTATTTTCAGGATATGCATTCTTTAAATTATTGAAGGAATCCGTTGAACCTGAACTACCAGAAGTCACAAAGACATAAATGTTCTTATTCCTAACGTTATTTTCTTCTATGAATGTATTAATAATTGTAGGTGCTGTATACCACCATACTGGAAATCCCAAAATAATATTTTCATATTTACTTACATCAATTGTTTCTTTAATTTCGGGTCTTGAATTTTTATCGTGCATTTCAATTGAGGAACGACTGCTATTATCATTCCAGTTCAAATCAGCTTGCGTGTATAGTTGTTTCGGTGTTATTTCAAAAATATCCGAATCTATAATTTTGTTAATTTTTTCAGCAACATTTTTTGTTACTCCGCTTGCTGAAAAATATGCTATTAAATTCTTTGTCATTATCATCATCTCTATATATACAATTATTATTAATTATTCATATATATAAGTTTATTGTGAAAAAAACAGTATAGACATTAAAAATATGAATTGAAAAATAAATCATTAAAAAAGAAGAACAAGAATATAAACAATTCTTGTTAAAATACATCGTTACATTTAATCATAGAACTTACCCAAGAATGTTCTCATTCTTTCGTTTTCAGATGAGAATACTTCCTCAGGAGTTCCATTTTCAATAATATATCCATCATCCATGAATATAATTGTATCAGCAACATTTTTAGCAAAAGTCATTTCGTGTGTAACAATAACCATCGTCATATGTTCAGCAGCCAAATCCTTTATAACTTTTAATATTTCACCGGTTAATTCTGGATCTAATGCTGAAGTAGGTTCATCAAAGAACAAAATATCAGGATTCATTGCTAATGCTCTTGCAATTGAAACACGTTGTTGTTGTCCACCAGATAATTCACAAGGATAAGAATTCTCCTTATCGGATAAATCCATTTTTTTGAGTAAAGCTCTTGCTTCTTCGTAAACTTCTTCTTTATCTCTTTTTTGGACTTTAAGTGGAGCATGGGTAATATTTTTCATTACTGAATGATGTGGAAAAAGATTAAAATTCTGGAAAACTAATCCAAAGGTTCCATCAAAATTTATTTCACCACTATCAAATGTTTCCAACTCAGTTACACATCTTAAAAGTGTAGATTTACCAGAACCGGAAGGTCCGATTACACATAATACCTCACCTTTTTCAACATTAAGGGAAATATCTTTTAAAACCTCATTATCTCCAAAACTTTTTTTAAGATTTTTAATTTCTAATAAACTCATGATATTCTCCCCTAATCATAATAACTAAGTTTGTTTTCGAAACGTTCCATAATAAACGCAACTATTACGTTGAATACATAGTAGAATACACCAGCAACTAATAATGCACTAATTGATGCATCAGCTGCTGCAATCTGTTTTGCAACCGTAAACATTTCCGGAATTGCTATTACAAAAGATAATGATGTATCTTTTACGAGTGTGATTACTTCATTTGTTATTGAAGGCAATACTACTTTGATTACTTGAGGTAAAATTATTATAAAAAATGTTTCCAATTTGTTATATCCTAATACCTGTGCAGCTTCGTATTGACCTCTAGGAATTGATTCAATTCCACCCCTAAATATTTCAGCAAAATATGCTGCATAGTTAATTGAAAATGCAATAATAACAGCTATCATCCTATAATCCGGAGATAACGTCATACCAAAAATATAGTAAGGTCCAAAGAACACTACAATAAGTTGCAGCATTAATGGAGTTCCTCTCATGATTGAAATATATACTTTCATTAACCATTGAAGAGGTTTAAAACTACTCATTCTTCCCCCAGCAATTAATAACCCTAGAGGAATAGAGAATAATAAAGTAAGTAAGAATATCTCTATTGAAGTAACCATTCCTTCGCATAGCTGTGATATAACTGTACTTAAAATCATATTATTATTCGCCTATTAATAAATAATTGTTTATTGGGTAATTAAAGATTCAGGTACTCCATATTCTTCATAATTTTTAGCAATTTTTGCTACAGTACCATCTTTTTGCATTTCATCTAAAGTTGATTGTACTTTGTCTTTTAATGCATCATTACCTAATTTAAATCCAATTCCGTAATCTTCAGTTGTAATAATTTCGTCTAAGATTTTGAAATCATTAGCGTTGTCTTTAGATTGGATTTGGTATTTAGCTGTATTGTAGTCCATTGCTACTGCATCACATGCACCTGCTTGTAAATCGTTGAATGCTGTGTTGTAGTCTGCAATTTGTACTAATTCTTTGAAAGTATCTGCAATAGTTTTGTTGTCACCTTCAAGTGCACTTAATGCAGAAGAATCTTTTTGAGTTTCAACTTGTTTATCTTTTAAATCAGCTAAACTGTTGATTCCTGAATCAGATTTTACTACAATAACTTGTTTGTTATTTACATAAGGTTTTGACCAAGTATATTTGTCTTTTCTATCTTCAGTAATACTGAATCCATTCCAAATACAGTCAATTGTTCCTGAACTTAATTCACTGTCTTTAGCATCCCAATCAATTGGTTGTGCTTTGAAGGTCCAGTTGTTTCTGTTACAAACTTCTTGTGCTAATTCTAAATCGAATCCTACATAGGATCCATTATCTGCTTTGTATCCATAAGGAGGGAATTCTGCATCAAAACCTACAATTAATGTAGCGTCATCGTTGTCAGAATCTGCAGCACTTATTCCTGCAACTAAAGCAAGTACAAGTACTAAAACTCCTACTAATATTCCTATTTTCTTCATTTTTAAAACACCATATATATAAAATATAATAGACTAGAAAATTCTAATCTATTTAATAATAGTTTATTTTTTTAAATATTTATTTATTTCATTTGTTTAAAGCATAGATTTAATAACAATATTAATAATTATATTAAAAGACTTAAAATCACATATTTAAATGCATTATATAATATTGAAAACAAATATGAAAAAATATTAATTAAACAAAAGATAAAATATATATCAAGAATAAACCTATGAGGATAAAAAATGTCAACAAAACTAATATCATGGAACGTTAATGGGATTCGCGCTGTTAGTAAAAAAGAAGAATTCTGGTCTTGGTTTGAAAATACCGACGCAGACATTATAAATTTTCAAGAAGTAAGGGCAGACATAGAAAAAATACCTAAGAAACTACTGAAAATTGAAGGATATGACACTCATTTTAATGAAGCTGAAAAGAAAGGCTACAGCGGTGTTGGAACCTACACTAAAATAGAACCAGAAACTGTTATTAAAGGGTTGGGAATTGAAGAATTGGATAAGGAAGGAAGAGTACTAAGAGTGGAATATCCCGATTTCACATTATTCAATATTTATTTCCCAAATAGTGGAATGGAAGCTAAACGACTTGACTACAAAATAGCTTTCTGTGATGCACTATTAGAAATACTGGTGGAACTAAAAAATCAGGGAAAAAATGTAGTGATTACTGGGGATTACAATATTGCACACAATCCAATAGATGTTTACAATCCCTCCAACTGTGAAGGAAAATCAGGATATTTACCTGAAGAACGGGCATGGTTAGATCAATTGGAAGAAGCCGGTTTTGTTGATACGTTCAGAATGTTTGATGAAGGAGAAAATAACTTTACATGGTGGAGCTACAGAACACGGGCAAGAGAAAGAAATGCCGGTTGGAGACTGGACTACTTCTATGTCAATGAAGAAATTAAAGATAAGGTTAAATCAGCTGAAATCCTGGACCATGTATTTGGTTCAGACCACTGCCCTGTAAGTTTAGAATTAGATTTCTAACCTGTTATCCCCCTCCCTTTTATTAATATTTTACTTAGTAGATAATTTTTTTTTAAGATTTGAAAGCCACAATATCAGGTGTTCTTGACATAACCCCCAATAATTTTTTTATAACATGAAAAAAAACGTTGAAAAATACTTTTTGATTTATTATCCCTGTCTTTAATAGTCTATCCAAATCCTGTTCACTATTTCCATACTATACTAAGAGAAAAAGCGATATCTACTCAAACTCATATCATACTAATTTTCCAGAAGTATAAATATAGCTAAATATTTAGCAAGTCCTCTATCGAATCTATAACTTTAATAGGATATTCATCAGTATATGCATCATTGTCTCCCTGACCCCAAGTAACTATAACCGCATCCACATCAACATTTTGTGCAGTAGTTATGTCCGTTTTTTTATCACCCACATAGACTATTTCATCTTTAGTATAATCCACATTATCCAAAATTCTATTCATTACTTCAGGGTTTGGTTTAAATCCTCCTTCAGGAGTATAACCTATCACATACCTAAAATTTATATTGGGAAATAATTTACGAGTATAATCATTTAACTGCTCCTGTTTCCTATTAGAACATATGGCAACCTCACATCCACGTTTAGTTAAATCTTCCAACACTTCCAATGTTTTAGGATATGGCAGCGTGTATTGTTTCTCATCATTTTCATAAAATTCCCTATACTTTTCCAAAACATCAATATCTTCAGTCATACTGTTAACAAAATCCGTATAGTCAATATCCTCCAATGAATCATAATCATATGGAGGAAGTTCAAAATATTTTAATGCTTTATTATATGCTATTACCGAATCATAGAACGTATTTACTAATGTTCCATCAAAATCAAATATGTATAACTTTTTCATAATCCTACCCGCTACAACAATTATCTACTCTTCAACTTCTATTTTTTTGATGATTTTTGCCGGTACTCCACCAACAACAGTATTTTCCGGAACATCCTTAGAAACTACTGCACCAGCTGCAACTATGGCTCCGTCACCAATAGTAACTCCCGGCAATATTGTTGAATTAGAACCTATCCAAACTGCCTTCCCTATGTGGACAGGTTTAGGATGAAGGTCTCCCCTATTTTCAGGATTCATACCATGATTCAATGTTGCGATAACAACATTATGTCCTATTAAAACATCATCATCAATGTATATTCCACCTTGATCCTGTAGTTTACATCCCGAATTTATGAAGATATTCTGTCCAAGGTGAATGTTCTTGCCACAATCCGTGAAAAAGGGAGGTATTAATCCCAATGTTTCATTCACTCCCTGACCTGTTAATTGTGAGAACAATTCTTGGATTTCTTCAGGCGTATGGTATTCATTATTGATTTTCATCGATATTTTTAACGCTTCCTGGGAAAGATAACTGCAAAATGCCAGTTCTTCTGAACCTGCCCTTACTCTTTTTTGATTATTCATATCTTCCAAAAATTTTTCCAAATCCATAACATCACCTCAATATTACAATTTCCATTCTATTTCCTTCACATCATTTTCCCTTAAAAATTCATTGGCTAAGCGAAAATGATTACATCCAAAAAAACCTCTTCTAGCAGAGAATGGACTGGGGTGTGAAGTAACCAGCACTAAATGATTAGGGTTATTCAGAAGGTCCTTTTTCTTCTCTGCTTGTTTTCCCCATAATAGGAATACTATCGGTTGGTCCTGCTTATTTATCTGCTTTATAACATTATCAGTAAAAGTTTGCCATCCACATTTACTGTGTGAATTTGCATTAGACTCTTCTACAGTCAATACCGTATTTAACAAGAAGACACCCTGCTTTGCCCATTCTTCTAGAGAACCGTGTTCAGGTATTTCATAATTATACTCTTCACGTATTTCCTTAAAAATGTTTATCAGTGAACGTGGAATAACATTACCTTTTGGTGTAGAAAATGCCAATCCATGAGCTTGATTCTCTTCATGATATGGATCTTGACCCAATATTACAACCTTAATATCTGATAGAGCCGTTAACTTAAAGGCATTGAATATTTCCCCTTTTGGTGGATAAATTGTTTTAGTATTATACTCCTTTTCAACGAACACATCCAGTTTTTGAAAATACAACCTGGAACACTCTTTTTCAAGAAAATTATCCCAATCATTACCTATCTTTTCATACAACATTTTATCACACTTAGCATTATTTTTCAGTGACCCTTTTTCCAGTCATATGTTCTATATCAAGTTCTAAGACCAACGTTCTCTTAAGATGCTTATCTATTTCTTTAATAGTATATTCATCGTTAGGGAAATATTTACTGCCTAACAGAGTTAGTATCCTAATCTTATCCTCTTCATCAGCAACACAATGTATTCTGCCAAATACCAATACACTTTTAAATGTGTACCACCATTCATTTTCCAGTTTTGTTCCCCTGTCCATCACACAAAAAGAAACCCTGTCCTGATTAGTTATGGCATCCTTTTTATGACCCTCCATTGAACTATGGAAGTAAAGTTTATCATCTGCATATACGTGATTCATTGGAACAGCATATGGATATTCGTTTTCACCCGATACTGCAAGGACACCCCTGGGCTCATTTTTTAATATGTCAATACATTCTTCTTCAGACAACTGTTGTTTAATTCTACGCATTGGTCTAAACATGATGTTATATTAGTGTTAATTTCTAATAAATTTTTTCAGCAATACATAATTACAATGAAAATAATAATAGAATACAATATAAATAACATTAGGAGTTGATATTATTTGGGATATGGTTTGGCCAGTAATCTTAGTAGTAGCATCAAATTGCTTATATCATATGTGTTCAAAATCCGTACCTAATGATGTTAATGCCTTTGGAACCTTGATGATTACCTATATTACTAGTGCAATAATATGTTCAGTGCTATTTCTTTTAATGACAAAACCTGACAACGTATCTTTCGAAATGGCTAAAATTAACTGGACTTCCATTGCATTGGGAGTGGCCATCATAGGACTTGAAACGGGTTATATATTAATGTATAGAAACGGATGGAAAATCAGTTCAGGATCTGTTGTAGCAAATATCTGTCTTGCAATTGCATTATTGGTTATTGGTTTTATTTTATATAAAGAAAACATTTCAATAAAACAGATTATTGGAATAATTGCCTGTGCTATAGGATTGATTCTTGTTACAACCAGTTAAATAAACATCAAACTAAAAAAAAAACAATGAACGGGATAATATGGATTGTAAAGAAGTAAAAGTAGATATGCGTAAAATAACAGAAGAAGACATGAAAAAAACTGTAGAAATGGAACAACTGATGTTCACATTTAACCACACAATGCCTGGGACAGATGAATACAATAAATTGATGAAAGAATTATTCAAAGACCATATTGGAGAAGATAGTATTGTATCTGCACCCATTACTGGAGCTGCATTAGACCATTTAAAAATTGGCAATAATGTTTTTATCAATAAAAACTGTTTAGCCATGGCACGTGGTGGAATAACACTTGAAGATAATGTATTGTTAGCAGAAAATGTTCAATTGATATCCAATAACCATGACCCTTACGATAGACAGGTATTGACTTGTAAACCCGTACTTATTAAAGAAGGAGCTTGGATTGGAGCTGGAGCCACCATACTCCCCGGTGTTTGTATTGGTAAATATGCCATAGTCGGTGCTTGCTCGGTTGTAACAAAAGACGTCCCGGACTATGCTGTTGTTGTAGGAAATCCGGCACGTATAGTCAGACAACTGGATGAAGAAAAATTTCAACAGTGAAGAAGATTTAAAGAGCAATAACCCCCTAATTCTTTTTTTACTAATTATTACTTCCGATATGAAAAATTGAAAATAAAAATGAACCTTTCAAAATTATATAAACTTAAATATTACTAAAAATAAAAGTAATTATAGATAATTAAAGGAGGACATTTATGAAAACCAAATCATTGGCTTTCACATTGTTAGTTGTTTTTATATTAACATTTAGTATTACTGCAATATACGCTGAAGATGTTACTGTAGGTTCTTCTACCTTTGAATTACCGGATGGATTCAAAATTAATGAAACAGAAAACAATACTGTGACTTTAGAAAATAATAACTATTTTTTAACAGTCTATGAAGGTGACATCGTTAGTACCGAAGAAGCAAAACAAAACCGTGAAGAAGAAGGTTATGAACTTTTAGGTGAAGACACTTATGATGCAGAAGGTGTAAGCATAAACCAACAAAACTATAAAAAGGATAATATTGTTTCAAATGTATACACTTTCACCAAAAACGACAAAAATTACATTATAACATTAAATACACTTGAAAGTCAACCAGCATTAAACTCTGAAAACAACCCTGTGACTCATATTATTTCCAGTTTGAAATAGAACATGAAAATACTATTTTTACTTTTTTTATACTATTTTTTACATTATATTATAATTTTTCATCAAGAAGCGTGAAAAAATCCACTGTTTTATCAGAATTGACCCTATTAAGAGTATGATAACAAGACGGACAATAAGTTATTACTTTGTCTCCACTTAATGTCTGTTGGGCTATCCTTTTAGTAACTTCCTTACTGCCCGCACGCGTACCTGCACCAAATCCACAACATGAATTTGCACGTTTTTCTGGAACATTCTTTATAATTGATCTAACTTGGGGTGCCCTTTCTAGTGCATGACAAGGATCATGTATTATATAACCTGTTCCATCAATTTCTTCATCATCAAATAAATCCATAGCAAAGACTACTTCAATATTAAAATCAGGATTTTGTGTATAATATTCTGTGAATGATTCATAACACCCCGGACACATTGTTATGATCTTTTTAACCCCATGATGATTATATTTCTCAACATTAGCATCAACAACTTTTTTACCTGATTTCTCATCACCCAATAAAAATATCATTACTCCACAACAGCTTTCATCAGATAATTCCGAATAAACAATATTTTTCTTGTCTAAACAACTCTTAACTGAGTCAATTAATTCATTTTCCCTAAATCTACTTGTACAACCCCTATGTAATATCACTTCATGAATTTTTCCATCATCTACCTTATCCATCTCTGAACCGTAAGAATTTCCTTTGACCAAAATATTATTTCTTAATTTATCTAAATGACTCATAAAAAATACTCCTAATAATATATTTATAAAAAAAGTTAATATATTATTGGAAAAAATATCGAATATTTTATTAGTTTTTTCTTAAAATCTTGGTTAGATTTTTTTATTCTATTTAATAACATCCAAATTAAGTATTGTTTTTTTAGCTTTACAAAAATTTATATTTTTCAAATACAAATATTATAATAAGTATTCCAAACTTTTTAAATTATTAAAGAATACTAAAATAAAAGCTAATTAAAATTGATTTTATGGAAAGAATTGTATATGCTGATTATCTGAGAGTTATAGGTATTTTAGGTGTTATTGGTGTACATCTATCCGGAGATTACCTTTCAAAAACAGCATTATTTTCAGGAATATGGTTACAGGGAGTTCTCTATTCTTCTCTAACTCGTTCAGGAGTCTTATTGTTCATAATGGTTTCGGGTTTATTACTTCTGGACAGACCACAGAGTATTGACAAAATTCCCCATAGAATAGAAAGGGTTATGACTCCATTCATATTTTGGATACTGATATATTTATTAAAGTACGTTTTCATCGATAAAACCATTGCCGTTACATCGGCTTATGAGTTCTTAGTTCAATTTGTTAATTGTATATTGAATCCAAGCATTATTTCTGAGGAATTCTGGTACATTTATATGATAATCGGATTTTACCTTATGTTACCCATACTCTATAAATGGATTAGTAATACCCCTGAAAAAGAAATTAAATACTTCTTAATAGTATGGTTTATTATTCTGACATTATCATACTTAAATGTGGACATAATGCTATTAAAATATGTAAATCTTTTTACAGGACATTTAGGTTTCTTTATATTAGGATATTACTTAAATAAAACAGACTCAAAGTATTCCAATAGTATTCTTTTAGGAGCAATATTATTCATTTTAGGTACTTTAATTATATTCTTAAGTATTTATATTCCTACACTAATGAGCAATCAATTAAATCTAAATTACATAGGAATAGAGAACCTTGCTCCAGGACATGTTCTTAAGGCAATGGGAATATTTTTAATAGTAAAGAATATTGATTTCAAAAACGTTTTCGGTTCAAGAACAGAATCAGTGAACTCAATTATATTAAAATTTGCTGAAATAAGCTATGGATTATATTTAATACATTTACTGGTTCCTATTCGTATGATTTACAATGTCAATATCAGCCCATTCATTAATGTTCCAATACTGATAGCAATAATCGTTATAGTAGTATCGGCATTACTGCTAATAATGAATAGGATACCGATACTAAAAAAATTCACCGGTATGAAGAATTAATAATATTAAATAATATGGAAATTGGAGAAGATGACTATTTTTTCTCCAAAAAACATATTATCCTAAAAAAAAACATTTTTTTATTTTATTGGGCTAGTAATGTTTAAAAAATTTATCCAATGTAGTTCTTTTACTTTTACTGTTTGGATTAATTCTTGGAATTATCTTATATTCTTTTTTTCGATAATATCTGTTGCGAATTCTATTATTCAGTGAACTTAAGGCAAATCCCTTGAATATATGCTTTAAGGTATCTAAAGTATCAATATAAGACACTTTTAAATCTTCTTCTTTAAACTGATTATAAACCTCATAAAAAATGTCTTTTACTTCATCTTCCGATAATATTCTAGTAAACTCCATTAAGGAATCCCTCGTTTCTTTTTCAATCGGTTTGTAAAACTTATAATAAGATGAATCTATATACAACATATTCAAATTTGCCATAAATATATACATTTCATTCCATAATCCTTTATGATAATCCTTTAATCGACTATAAAAGAAAGCTTTCTTTCGTAACGAAGTAACTAACTGTTCATGATTACGCGCTTCCACTGCTTTAGAAACATGTTTTTCTAAAAAGGTCAGCACTTTTTCCTCACTTAATTCTTCATTACCCTTGTTTTCATTAACACACTCCAAAAATTCATCGAAAATGTAATCTTTTAATGTTGACTCATGGAACAATAACTCTTTATAGTCCTCCTGAAATGCATATCCCCTTTCGGTTATTTCAGGAATATCCGATTCAAATTCATCTAACGATACCTCATTTTTAATCCGTTCAATTAATTCTCTTTTGTTTCCTGATTTTTTTAAGCCATGATTTGATAATATTTCCTTTAGTTCTACATTTTTATAGTTTTGTGCAACCATATCCCAATTTTCTGGAGTCATTTTATAGGAAAGATACCCTTCATCAACCATTATTTTTCGTAAATCAATATTCTCAAGATTATAATTATCGGAGATTACTTCAAACATTTCCTCACTATAATTATCCAGTTCTATATTATACAATACATGAGAAATAGAAACTATTTTTAAATATTCTTGATCAAAATAATCTTTCTTTTCCATTACCCCATTTAATGAATATTTGTAGGATAATTTTTCTTCCCATAATTCACGGTAAACAAATTCCTCCTCATCAACTGATGATATGTCATATAATGTATAACCACAATTAAAACAGTAATTTCCCAAATCATCTGTTTGTTCATCACAATAAGGACAAAACTTATCACTAAATATTTTTTTACGCTTTTTATCATGAATATGAGAAATCAAATAGTCTAATCTTAGGGATAATGCTTCATCAACAACTTTTCCCATCCGTTTTTCCACGAATAATTGATTCTGTATTATTTTAGCCTCTTTTCTAGTAAGTACTCCTTCATCAATCCTTTGCTGTAGTCTTTGAGAAAAAGAATTTGTAGTTCCAATTATGTCTTCCACATTGACTTTCTTTGTTGGTAAATGATGTTCTAATAAAAATAACCATCTTTCTATCTCTGAATCTCTTTCTATTAATGTAGAAACAATATTTTCAAAGTAACTCCCATCAATTTTATTTCTTTTTTCTTCACACCCAAATCTCTTGTCGTCCTTAAATACCCTTGTATAATATACTTCGTATTCCCTTTTATTATAAATTCTGAAGGATAATGTAGAACATATACCTAAATCATACAGATTAGTTAATGTAAATCTATTTTCTAGTATATTGTTTTTTCCAACGGTTAATGCTGATGAAAGATTCATATTAAAGTTTAATGCACTGACAACCAATGATTCCGTGATAATCCTTGCATAACCCAATTTAATTAGTATATCCACAACCTGTCTTGTTGGTTCATAGATACTCACCACATTTCCTTCTGTAAACTGTGATTCTATTTCATGATAAAATATCAGCTGACGTCGGTACCCCGGAACAATATAAATATTTGTAAGAATATAGTTCACTCCATGTATATGATACGTGCAAAATCCTACAACTTTCTGATTATATATCAATTCTTTAAAAAGATCACAGATACCCATCCTTATTTCATACTTTTCTTCTTCAAGTGATTCAAGGATATAGGAATACTTTTCCAAAATGGATCTGATATTTACTTTATCTCCAGAAGAACTATCATAAAATTTTGCAGTACCTTCCTCACGGATAATATATTCAACATTTTTCATAAATTATAACTCGAAATTTTTTTAAAAAAAAAAGATTAATAATCGTATTCATTACTTTTTTATATATTATACTATTTATCACTAATAATTAATAATGTTAAATTGTGTTATAAATAAAAGTCGTTAAATACTCAAAAATAATACTAAAAAGTTAACAAAGAATATATTTTCAGTAAAAATAAATAATTAAACTAAAATTTAAGTTAAAATATAACTTAATTCTAAAAAATAAAGATATACAATTAATTAAAATAGTATTACAATGATTATATAACTGTAAATATATTAATTATTGTTATCAAATATATCAATAGGATTAGTAAATTGCTTTTATTTTTTTAGATTTTTAATCCATTAAAACGTTTTTATGATTAATATATTTATCATATAGAGTCAATTGAATGTTTAAAAATTAAATAATAATCTGTTAAGAAAAATTATACAAAAAAGATTATTAAATATGGTGAACATTATGTTTGGAGACTTTTTCAAATTTGAAGAACACAATACTAATCTCAGAACAGAAATTATAGCAGGATTAACAACATTCCTAGCAATGGCTTACATATTAGGAGTAAACCCCTCCATGTTATCACAGGGAGGAATGCCTGCTAGTGCTGTATTCTTCTCTACAGCCCTTGCAACTGGGATTTCATGTATTGTAATGGGTTTAATTTCCAAATACCCTATAGGAGTAGCTCCAGGTATGGGATTAAACGCATTATTTACTTACACAATTATTTTAACCATGGGTAATTCATGGCAAGCAGCTTTATCCGCTGTATTTATTTCAAGTATACTCTTTGCACTGATAACCATATCAGGTGTACGAGAAGCAATACTAAACGCTATACCAATAGACTTGAAGTTAGGTATAGGTGCAGGGATAGGATTCTTCTTGGCCTTTATAGGTTTAAGTGGTTCAGGAGTTATAGTAGCCAACCCGGCAACAATCATTGGAATGGGAACAATCTCATCACCATCTGCACTTTTAACAGTAATTGGTATTTTAATCACAATTATACTATATATCAGGAAAGTTCCTGCTGCAGTATTTTTAGGATTAATATCAACAGCAATCATTGGAATAATATTCACTGCATTAGGATTTGGAGCCGGAGATCCAACAATGCCTGCTTTAACATCACAAGTAATATCATTTAATTTTGATATGAGTGTATTTGGAGGCTTCTTATCAGGATTTAGTGAATTATTTAGTAATATTCCTAACCTAATAATGATACTATTCTCAATATTATTTGTGACATTCTTTGATACGACAGGTACATTAATTCCATTAGCTAACCAATGCGGATTCGTTGATGAAGAAGGTAAAGCTAAAGGAATAGAAAAAGCATTTTTGGGAGATGCAATTGGTGGAATAATTGGTTCAGTATTCGGTACAAGCCCAATAACAGCATACGTAGAAAGTGCAACAGGTATTGGACTTGGTGGAAGAACCGGTTTAACCGCAATAGTTACTGGAATATGCTTTATTATTTCATTATTATTTGCACCACTAGTTTTATCCATGTTCACATCATCAGTTACAGCACCCGCATTAGTAATGGTTGGTATCCTAATGATTATGCAATTAAAAGAAGTAAATTGGGACAACTTAGTTGTAGCAGCTTCTGTATTCATGACCATGATAATGATGATATTAACATATTCCATTTCATTAGGTATAGCATGGGGATTCGTAGTATATGCAATAGCAAGTATAGCATCCAATAAAACCGAAGATATCCATTGGATTAACTGGATAATGGTAATAGTATTTGCATTATACATCTTCTTTGGATTATAACAAAAATATATAGATTAATGTTTCAACAGGAAACATTAATAACTTTTTTTAAACGATTATTTTATGAATATTAACTTTCAGATAGAAAAAAAACTGTTAAACTTTTTTTTATATGTTTTTTGACAATCACATTATAGTTATTAATATTTTAACATTATTTCTATAGAAAAGAATATTAACAAAGCCTGTAAATTAATTATTATAGGAAAACAAAATTCAAATGGTGTGTAAGATGAAGTATAAAAAGATAGTATTCCTAATATTTTTACTTCTATCCGTCTTTCTACTATTATCATATATTTTTGCTCCAAATTATAGCATACCTGAAGCAACCAAACATATTGAGATAATGGATGATGGATCCTGTGTTATTACAGAAGAAATTATTATGGATATTAAAGGTTCGGTAAATGGTATATATAGGGACTTGCCTACAGATGCTAATCAACAGGTAACAGACGTATCTGTAGAAACGCCGGGTTACTATAATAACTTTGAAATTGGAGGCAATATCTCCAACACACGTATAAAAGTATGGTTGTACAATGACAAAGAACATACAGAAAAAATAAATAATCAAAAAGTAACCGTAATCTATAAATACACATATAACAATGCTTTGAAGATATATGATGATGTTGCTGACTTCCAATATATGTCATGGGGTGACCAATGGGCTTCAAAGATATCTACACTAAAGACATACATCAAAATACCAGGAAACAGTTCCCAATCCGAAGTGTGGAATAATCCCGATACTTATATAAAACAGAGCAAATGGAATGACAATGATGAATTGGAAACAACAGCAGAGGATATTCCGGCACATACAACATTTGAACAAAGAATACTCATGCCAAACAATTACTTCAAAAGTACAGAACATGCTGAAGTAATACATGACAATGCAAAATCAGTAATCGAAGAAGATCAGAAAAAATATGCCGATAAAATATTCTATGAAAATATCCTATATAAATTAATACAACTAATAATAGTCCTGGATTGTATTGTACCAACAATGATTTATCTTATCTATGGACGAGAAATAAAAACAGACTATAAGGCTGAATATGAATACGATATACCAATGAACCTGAAACCAGTAGAAGTAAACAGTCTTTTTTATATAGATGTTGGCCTTATATATGATGAAGCGTTTAATGCTGTGATATTAGACTTAATAAACAACGAATATTTTAAAATAGTTTCTTTTAACGAAAAAGATACAATACTAAGAGTAAATAATAAGGATACCACTAATTTGGAGGAATATGAACTGGACATTATCAATTACCTGGATAGTTTTAAAGACCAAAAAGGTAACATATCACTAGCAAGTATTGCGGATAATGAAACATATGATCATTATTATGAATTTAAGAACAATTGGAAGAAAAAAGCACGAGATTCAGTATCTGATTCATTAATTAAACAATATTTTGATGATAAAGGAACCCGGATTTATGAAAAAGCCTTATTTACACTACTGATTATGAGTGTTATTATAACAATATCGGCTGTTCTGGTCAGGGGATTAATTCCAATACTTGAAAACAAAGAGTATTATTTATTCCTTTTCCTGATAGCCATACCAATAGCGTTATATCTGTTAATACCAAATACAACACATGGAAGATGGACAAAAGAAGGAAAAGAAGCTAGTGAAAAATGGGAAAATTTTAAAAAATACATAGAAGATTATAGCCTAATTGATGAAAAGCCTCCTGAATCCGTACAAGTATGGGGAAAATATCTGGTATATGCATCTGCATTAGGACGAGCCAAACAAGCAACAGATACACTTCAGGAATATATTAAGGCATCAAAAATACCTGAAAATAAGATTGCAGACAATAATCTGGTACTGTTTACATCCAATGGAGGATTTGATCATTTAACTTCATCATTTAATACTATAGTTGAAACATCATACTCAGACTCCGGTGATTATGGAAGTTCTGGTAGTGGCGGATTTGGTGGAGGTGGAGGCGGAACATTTTAGTTCCAACCTTCAAAACTTTTTTTTATTTTTTTATTAATGATAGTGTATATTTTTTTTGAATTGATAAAAATGATTCTCTTGTAAAACATTTGAATTATAAAATAATTGTTATGTTAACATCAATCACACTAAAAAAAATTTTAGAAATTTTCTTGCCAGAGCGTTTACGAAATGCCCAAAATCTGTTCACTTTATTAACACTATATGTTCACATATAGTGTACTTTACCTATGTTTTTAGTTCGTTATACGGTAGTATTACGAAGTAAAATTAAACAATGGAAATCCAAAAAAATACCCGAAAAAACAAGTACCACAAAAATACCAAAAATCAACCACAACATATAGATGTAACATACTCAAAAATGAAAAGTTGAAAGAAAACGATTTTTCACCAAAAAACACACTAAAAAACTAAACAATTAGAGTAAAATATAAAATTAGAGTATTATAAAAATTAGAGAAATAAAATTAACAAAGTATTTTTATTAACAATTACATAAATAATAATAGAGGTGATTTAATGGTATCCTTAGGAACAACAAAAATGTATAAAAACCACCAAACACTAATACCAAAAAAAATTAGAGAAGAATGTAACATTAACGAGGAAACTATATTAAACTGGGAAAAAGTAAGTGATGAAGAAATAAAAATTAAAGTCAGAAGAAAAAGAGACATAAGTGAACTAAGAGGAATAGGAAAGTTACCTTATAAAACAAATTCCGTAGAACTAAAAAGGAGTCTTTACGAATGAAAATATTTCTAGACTCATCATTTATAATATCTTTTGCACTAGAAAGTGATGAAAATTTTAAAGAAGCAGATATGCTAATTGAACAAGAAAATATATTCGAAGAAGATTGTTACATATCCAATTATGTTATTAATGAGGTTATAACAGTAATAGGAAACAAATTAGATTTAAATAGAGCAAAAGAAACATATTACATCCTACAAGACAACTTTACTATACTCAATGAACATAAAATAGAAAACTTCAACGATAAAGTAATGGACATATACGAAGAATACGATACAAAACTATCATTCACAGATTCATCCATTCTACTACTAATGGAATACTATGACATTCCTACATTAGTATCATTTGATAAAGGATTTAAGAAAAATAAAGAGATTGACCTAATTAACTTAGATTCAATAAAGGAATAAACAACGATTTTGAAAATACTGAAAATAAATAATAATACCCCCTAGTATAACGTGATTATTATGTCAGCACCACAGAAAATAATAGAATTAGTAGAAGATTTCAATGAAAACAAACACGAATACACCAATCCGGACATATTTGATGAAGAAAACACTAAAGTAAAATTCTTAAATCCATTCTTTGAAGAACTTGGATGGAATGTACGAAATGAAGGATTAAGCGCAAGATTCAGGGAAGTAGTATTCGAGGACAGTATCAAAGTAGGTAGTAAAACCAAAGCACCCGATTATTCATTCAGATTAGGTGGAGAAAGAATATTCTTCGTAGAAGCCAAAAAACCAAATCAGGACATAGCCACAAACAAAGAACATGCATTCCAAGTGAGAAGATACGGATGGAGTGCTAAACTACCATTATGTATTCTGACAGATTTTGAAGAATTCGCAATATATGATACGACCATTAAACCAGATAAAAACCAAAATGCCTCAATAGGAAGAATAAAATATTACAAATACACAGATTACGTTGATAAATGGGATGAAATATACAACATATTCAGTAAAGAAGCCGTTCTAAGTGGTAAATTTGATAACTATGCAAACAATGTAAAACATGACAAAAAAGGAACAAGCGAAGTAGATGATGAATTCCTTAAAGAAATAGAACATTGGAGATTATTACTGGCAAGGAATATTGCATTACGAAATACAGAACTATCCATAGAAGACTTAAACTATGCAGTACAATTGACAATAGACAGGATCATATTCCTAAGAATTGCAGAGGACAGAGGAATAGAACGTTACGGACAACTAGAAAAACTACTACAAAAAGAAAACATATACACCGAATTTGCAAAAATCTGCAAAAAAGCCGATGAAAAATACAACAGTGGACTATTCCATTTCAACCCTTACGACAAAGAAGACTTTACCTCAGACACATACACATTGGACTTAACTATAGATGATTCCGTGTTTAAGGAAATATTCAAAAATCTTTACTATCCCAACAGTCCCTATGAATTTAGTCTTATAAGTACGGAAATACTAGGTAAAATATATGAACAATTCCTAGGTCAAGTAATCCGTTTAACACCGGGACACCAGGCAAAAGTAGAAGAAAAGCCAGAAGTCAAAAAAGCAGGAGGAGTATACTACACACCACAATACATAGTAGACTACATTGTTGAAAACACCCTAGGAGAAAAAATCAAAGACAAAACACCAAACCAGATAAGCAAACTCAAAATTATAGATCCTGCCTGTGGTAGTGGAAGTTTCCTAATAAGAGCATACCAATACCTGCTGGATTACCATTTAGACTATTACAGTAACTTAGAAAAACCACCGAAAGATGTTATATACGAAGACAAGAAAGGAGAAAAACACTTAACCATCCGTGAAAAGAAAAGAATCTTGAAAAACAATATATATGGAGTAGATTTGGATACACTTGCAGTAGAAGTAACAAAACTAAGTTTACTGCTAAAAGTATTGGAAGATCAGAACAAAGACCTTCTGGAATCACAACAAAAACTGTTCCACGAAAGAGTACTGCCAAACCTCAGCAGCAACATTAAGAATGGTAACAGCCTCATTGGTAGTGATATACTTGAGCAGCAAGAACTATCAATGGAAGAAATTAAGGAAATCAAACCATTTGACTGGGAAGAGGAGTATCCTGAAATATTTGCAGATAATGGTTTTGATGTAGTAATAGGAAATCCTCCCTATGTATTAATACAACCAAAAGAATATCCAAAACACATAATTAAATATTATAAAGAAAAATTTGAAGTAAGTCAATATAAAATCGATTTATATCATATTTTCTTTGAGAGGGGAATAAAAATATTAAAAGAAAAAGGATATTTTGGTTTTATTACACCTAGTACTTATCTATTGAATACTTATTTGTCTAAGTTACGAAAATTCATTTTAGATAATTGTAAAATCAAGAAAATTATCAATACAGAAAATGATGTTTTTGGAGCAAAAGTAGATACTGCAATTATAATTTTAAACAAAGAGTCAAATACAAAATCTAGAAATAGAAACCTTGTTGAAATATATAAAAAGAATAATCAAATGTTTAAACATGAAGAAAATAAAGATATAAAACAGATAAAATATTTAGATATGAATAATTATCTGTTTAATATAAATATTACTTCAAAAGATAGGTATTTATTGGAAAAAATTAACAAACATGGTAATTTAGAGCGAATAGCTAGAGTTTCTTTTGGTTTACAAACAAAAAACAAAAAGAAATATGTAAAAGAATACCCAGTAAATGAACAATGGAAACCTTGTATCGATGGAAAAAATATTTTTCCATATCATTTAACTTTTTCATCACAATATTTCCTTCATGATAGACGAATAAAAGCTGGAGGTTGTTGGGATGAAGAAACTCACAATACAAATATCAAGATAGTAATTAGACAAATAGGAGAATATCCTATAGCCACTATAGATACAAATAGATATTATTGTTTAAACACGATTTATAATATTTCTTCACTTGATAAAAAATATAACTACAACTATGTACTGGCTATATTAAACTCAAATTTAATTAAATATTTTTGGAAATGTAATTATTACGATTCTAAAATACTTTTCCCAAAAATTAAAAAGGCTTATCTTGATAAAATTCCAATTCCAGAAATAACTATCCAATCACAACAACAATTAATTGATTTGGTAGAAAAAAGAATAAATTTTGAAAAAAAAATGCAGGCTAGCAATACTCCAAATGAACGTAAAATATTACAACAACAAATAAATCTCTCAGATAAGAAAATTAATGAATTAGTCTATGAACTATACGATTTAACAGAAGAAGAAATTAAAATTATTGAAGAAAATATTTAAAAATTCTTTAAGATTTGTATTACTTTTCTCTTAATAATTATTTTGTTTCATAAGAATAAGCAGAGATAAAATGAATAACTGGAGAAACCAAATGTTTGAAACTAGAATAAATCAAAAAGGCCAAACAACAATACCCTCTGAATTTAGAAAAGAATATAATCTATGTAAAGATGATATTGTAAAATGGGAAAAAAATAGCCAAGGAGAAATAGTTGTATCATTCAGAAAAAAGTTACTATAGATGAAATGATGGGATCTATCAAAAGAAAAGATAAAACAAATAGTGTTAAACTAGTACGGAGTATATACAATGAGGAAAATATTTAAACTATTTGAATAATTTACCTCTTCAATAATTACTGTTCCATTAATAAATAATTAGAGATAAATAGATACTTTAATGATTAAGTAAATATTCTAAACATGATACAAAATCATTTAGTTGATAGTTCACAATAAAAGATTATACGAATGCAAATTAAATTTAATTGTACATTTGATAATGATTTAAAATAAAATATAATATAAATGTCATTTGATATAAGCACATCAAAGGAGAAACATTATGAAAAAAGAAAATGAATTAGATTCTACATGTGGAATATCTGATGAAGAACTTACTGAAAGATTTAAAGCATCGATTAGAATCGATCAAGAAATCTGTAAAATTAAAGGACTTCCTATTGCACGTTATGATGATGAACGTAAGGAAGCTTACCTGGAATACCCTGATGGAAGAAGAGAATATGTCAAAAAATAACTATAAACTACCTGAGATTATTGTTTTTGCTGGTCCTAATGGTAGTGGCAAAACAACATTCACACATATGGCTAAAACAAACGGTACTTATATTAATGCTGATGACATTAAAAAATCTACTTCATGTAGTGATTTAGAAGCTGCTATGAAAGCTGAAGAACTTAGGGAATTAATGTTAAAAGAGAAAAAAGATTTTACGTTTGAAACTGTGCTTTCAACAGATAGAAATCTTAAATTACTTAAAAAAGCAAAGGATAATGGTTATTTTATTAGGTGTATCTATGTTTTAACCTCGGATTATAACATTAACATTAGTCGTATAAATATGAGAGAAGAAATGGGTGGACATAGTGTACCTGAAGAAAAAATAATATCTAGATATGGAAAGGCCCTAAATTTAATTCCAGAATTACTGGATATTTGTGATATTGCACATATATATGATAATACTAAGGTACCGTTCAGAATATTCAAAAAAAGGAAAACAAAATATTTTCATTGGTCAAATAAATATTGGGATTATTCAGATATTGAAAAACTTACGGGAATAACAGAGTATGAAAATTAATCTCTAAAACTCCTATGAAAAAATGATTCAAATAAAAGACAGAAAATAAAGCATTGTATTATTAACATGTACTATAAATTAGTAGATTTAAGCATACTAAAAAATGTATTACATACTCTTAAGTTTAATAATAGAAAACAAACACATATCATAACGAATTCCCATCAATACTAACTTAAAGAGACAAAAATATGAAATCAAAAAATTCAAATAACGAACAACAGAAATAAAGAAGAAAAAGAAATATTGGAGAATTAAGAGGACTTGTTACACTAACCTACAAAACAGATTCAGAAAAATTAAAAAGAGAATTATACGAATACCTTCCAAACCATAAAAAAGATCATAAAACATGCTAAAACTAATCAGTAAATTCTTTCAATTCCTTTAATTTTATCAAAACCACTATCAAACTGACAATTTGGTTAATTTTTTTATCTGCATACTCTTTAAAATTATAAAATCTGAATAATTTATAGCATTGTCATAATGTTTACTTAGATTAATAGCCCCAACATAATCTTCTGGCATTAAAT
>CADBRM010000034.1 GCA_902797085.1 uncultured Methanobacteriaceae archaeon | reverse complement strand
TTTTTTTTTTATTGAAACTATTTTTTTTAACAATTAGGAGAAACTATTATGATAGAAACATTATACTGGAAAAATAATTGCCTATACCTATTAGACCAAACAAAATTACCACATAAAATAGAATATGTGGAATGTAACAATTATCGGGAAGTAATCCATGCAATAAAAACAATGGTGGTGAGAGGTGCACCGGCAATTGGAGTTACAGCAGCATATGCAATGGCATTGGCAGAACTTGAAGGAGAAAATATGGATATTGCCGGAGAAGAAATAAAGGCAGCAAGACCAACTGCAATAAACTTGTTCTGGGCAGTGGACAAGGTACTGGAAAATATAAAAAATGGCAACACTGCAGTAGATACTGCAATACAAATGGAAAAAGATGACATATCAATCAACAAAAAAATTGGAGAATATGGAAATACGATAATAGATGAAAATGATACAATACTCACGCACTGTAATGCAGGAGCACTGGCATGTGCAGGTTATGGAACTGCATTAGGAGTCATAAGAGCAGCACACGAGGATAACAAAAACATCAATATAATCTGTGACGAAACCAGACCAGTACTACAGGGTGCAAGATTAAGCGTATTTGAAATGCAACAGGAAAACATACCTGTAAGACTGATTGTAGATGGTGCAGCAGGACACATGATGCAAAAGGGAGAAGTTGACAAGGTAATAATAGGTGCAGACAGGGTGGCAAAAGGAGGAGTGGCAAATAAGATTGGATCATTAATGGTAGCATTAGCAGCAAAAAGATATGATGTACCCTTCTATGTTGCAGCACCAATAAGCACATTCGACTTTGAAAATAATATTTTCGATACGACAATAGAACAAAGGAATGCCGATGAAGTATTAAAAATAAATGGAAAATATATTTCAAAAGAAGAAACAAAAGTAGAAAATCCTGCATTTGATATAGTGGAATCAGATTTAATAACAGGAATAATTACAGAAGAAGGTATAAAGAAAGCATTATAATCTTCCTTCTATTCTATTTTTATGCTAAGTCCAATATGCCAAACACCAGGACTTTGTGATTTAACCTTCCTAATATCCAAAATCTCAGTTTTTCTTGGAGAAGCTATTTCATTAACTCTTTCTATAACACTATCATAGTCTGATGAAAATTCATAATAGTTTAGGATGCCACCCTCTTTAATGTGATTGACAGCAATATCTAAAAAATCTTTAGCAGTACCAGGAAGATTCATTATGATTCTGTCAGCTAATGGTAAATCATCAATTACTTTATTAATATCTCCTTCAATAGGGATAACTTCTCCAATTAATTTGTTTAATTTAATATTTTCATTGACATACTTAAATGCTTCCGGGTTGATGTCTACACTATATATTTTAGCATTTTTTACATGTGCAATACTAATTGGAAAAGATCCTATGCCTGCAAAGAAATCTATAATAACTTCATTCTCCTTAACTTCGTTAACAATCCTGGAACGTTCGGTTGCTAATCTCGGACTGAAATATACTGTTGAAGGATTAAGTTTAAATCTGATGCCAAACTCTTTATGAATAGTTTCCAAATCATCAACACCTGCAAGAAATTCCAATTTTCTAGTTCTGGTAACTCCCTGAACTTTACTTTTTTTATAATAGACACTTTTTCTTTTAGTAAAATCCAGAACTGCTTTACCAATAATTTTCTTTTTACTTTCTAGTTCTGCAGGAATTTCTAATATTACAATGTCACCAATAGTATCAAATGATTTTTTTATTTCTTCCATTTCTTCTTTAGAAATATTGTCACTAAGATAATCCATAAAATTTTTTGGTCTATATTGGGCCTTGTTGAAGGAAAAATCCTCAATTTCAACATCAAATTTGTTAATAATGTTATCTATTGTTTTCGCATTATAATCTTTTATTAGAGGCATGTAAACAAAATTTTCATCACTCATAACTTTATATTCTGTACAGAGTTGTTTTTCTTGTATTAAAATCTTCCTTAATTCATTTGCTTCTTTTTTAATAATCTTTATACCTTTCATTTAAACACGTTTTAATTATTTTTTAAATAAACATCATTTAATCTTAGTTATTATAGTTATATTGTTGTTATTACTATTTAGATGTATTCTACTTCAAAGTATAACAATATTGCAATATTTTCTAATTAAGTTGATTACAAAGTTTTGTTGACAATAGTATGTGCTACAAGCATAACGGTGATGACCTAAACAAGTGAACTTATGTTCAATGTGATGATGGTTGCATTTCCAATTGTAG
>CADBRM010000033.1 GCA_902797085.1 uncultured Methanobacteriaceae archaeon | reverse complement strand
AATTAGAGTGAAAGCCTATGTTTGCAGAGACAAAAAAGAAAGTATTGGTGGAATACCCCATCAGCACAGTATATGATGCACTGGTAACAATATTTCCTGTCAAATACTATAAGTTGAGATATTATGACGAGACAGTACACACACTAACGGTATATGACTCATACAACCGCGGATTTACAATGCGCATACAACTAATGGAAAACACGCCAAACACCACGGTCATAAATTTTCTGACGGATTACCCCAATGCCATCATGGACCTGACAGGTGGAGGAACACAGGCAATAGAGATGGTACTGGAGAAACTCTTGAATCAATTGGCCAAACAGCCAAAAACGGGGGTACATGAAGCTCAGGGCAGTGACATTGAAGTTGTGGATGCAGACACTTTTGTCTGCACGACAAAAAACAGAAAACACACAACAGCCATAGTGACAGGATACGTATTGAGCATACTGGGTGTCGTTCTGCCATTAGTTGCCCTAATCAATTACGATTCATCAGATAGTCTAATGGCAACATTCTTTGTTGCAGGCATAATATGCTTGGCAATTGAAATTTCCCTATCAGTAATACTCCAGTACAACGAGGATTCAAAGTCGCTGTTGCACGGAAGAATACAGATATGCATCTGCGGACTAACGCTGATTATACTGGGTGCAATGATACATCCGGGTCTGGCAATCGCAGGCATACTGATACCAATAGTCGCAATGGGATACACCCTGCAAAGGGAAAAAGCCATTTAATGAAGTTCACATCACTTAAAAGAAATACATGCCACAGAGAAGGATACAGCAGAAATACATATTACGTTAACTGCAATTGGATGGGATACACACAATTTATCCAACGGCACGAAAACATTTCTTTGATTAGCTTTTGTCCAGATGATTCTTCCTCAATTTTCAATCATTTCGTCATAATATCATAATAACATACCACTAGGGGAATCGGAATTTCTTGCAAGTTCAACACTATCTCCAAAGTAATCTGCATGTGCATGGCTAATGCACATATGATATTGGGAATTAATTTATAAAAGAAATCAGACATCCGGGATTTACACTAATAAACGGAACAACTATGATATCGACATCATCTTTTCATGTTAGTTCAAATCCGAATGACCCACCCTCTTTTCTTTCACGTATTCATATTCTAAAGTATGCAGACAAATCCTTACAGACAGCACCATACTTTTTTTATCAACTTCACTATCAGACAGTACCCGTGTAATAATGTCCTTGAAGCCATCATACGACAATGCCCCCTGAACTGAATATTTACAGTCAATCAGAACAATGGAACGCCACTTATTCCTGATGCATAAGCTATTTTTTCATCTTCTTCAACTTCACAGTCATACAAATCAAAATTTATCTCAGAAACATCAATTTCACCAGACATGAGTTTTGGGAGAAGTGTGTCGCGAAGTTTTGTCAATTTCTGATTTTCTATTGCATTGGCAAAAATTTCTTTCATTAATGGCTCAAAAGTTTTATTAAATTTTTTCATTGATTCTGTATCAGGTACTAATATAGATAATGAATTTACTCCTTTTTGATTTATTCCCGGTTGTGCTGAGTTTGAATTTAATGCTATTATCTCATTTGTCATAGTTTTCTGATCTAACCATAAATATAAATAATATGGACTTATTTCATCATTGGATCGTAATATAAACACATGTTCATTAATACAGCATTTTTCAAACGGAAAATTATTCATAAATAAACTTTTTCTCCCTAATTGCGCCCCATCTTTGTATAATAAGACATCTTTATCTTTGACAATCCCTTTTTTCATATTATTAAAAAATTCTTCTGTAATTAATTTATTTTTTGAATAATCGAATTTTCCGAGACCTAATATATTTTCTGCACCAATACTTGGAATTCCTTCTTTAAGTTCAGTTATACCTCCAGTAGGACGTTTACCTGATTCCAATGAAATTAAAATATCACCTAATTTTTTCACGTTCCAATTGTCGGGTATGTTACCAAATTCAGAAGATTTGTATTTTATATTTTTATCACATATTTTAAATTCATTTATCCAATGTGTAAATAATGACTTCATGAATTGTTCTAAATTATTGTTTTTCAAATAGTAGTTTAATAAAAATTTTCAAATCTTTATTTATTTAGTTAAAACTATGGTGAAACAATGAAATTT
>CADBRM010000032.1 GCA_902797085.1 uncultured Methanobacteriaceae archaeon | reverse complement strand
TAAGTGTTCGTGTTTACGTCTGTGTATAATACATTAGGAATATTATATGTTGTTAAGTACACTAGGTTTCCAACATTTCCTTCACCGATAATTGTGTTGTTGTCGATTGTACAGTAGTCTGCCTGAGCTAATACTATACTACTGCTTCCACTATTGTTGCATGTGTGGATGTAGCTGTTTTTAACTGTTACATATGTTGAATTTTCTCTTATACTTAATACTCCTACTCCTGAACCAATTCTTTGGTTGTTTACTGTAATGTTTACATTGTCAAATGTTACATGGGTAGTGTTTTTGACGAATATTTGTGTGTTGTGGAAGTTTATGTTTGTAATATTAGTGTATGATCCAGTATTTATTATGTTGAATAAATTACCTGTTTCGTTTCCCATGTAACTTCCACTAGTAGTATTTAAATCTAATGTAAATCCGTTACCAGTTATATTAATTGATTTATTAATTGTATAACTGGAATTTGTACGTGTTACATCACTTGTAAAGTTTAGAGTATCATTTCCATTTACTAATGAGGTTAAACCAGAAGCTGTTATATAATCGTCAAAATTAGTATTGTTTATGTTGTGTATTGTACCTCTGGTATTTTCTTCATAATTTTCTTTTTCAATATTTGTTTCTACTTTTTTTGTGATTTCATTACTTGGTGTTGCTGTTTGCACATCTGTATTGTCTGTAGTATGTGTAACTGCTGGTGTTGTTACGGATTCTGTTGAATCGTTTACATCAGCTGCTACTGCTACTGACATCATGGCAACTAGCAGCACTGCCAAGAAAATGAAATGAGTTTTTTTAAAGTTCATTCTATCACATTCATAAGAATTAATAATTTTTTTCCCTGACAAATTATTAATCGATTTATCACTTTAATAAGAGTAATTCTTCGAATTAAATTTTTTTAGTCATCAAATATGAGGAGTTGAAATTATTAATTACAGGTTTTCTATGGATATATTAAATTATATTTATCCAATAACAAAATAATCAAAATAATTAATTCAGTATTTAATTATTCAATTTTATTAGAATTAATTAAAATTATCCATATTTACTTATATATTCACGAACATATTTATAGATTAATCAAGAGTTTTTAATGAAAAAAAAAAACAACACAGCTACAACCACAATAACATTCAACACAACCGGAACAGAAACAATAACAGCAACATACGAAGCAACAACTCAACCACAACAACAGCAAACATCAACGTGGAAAAAACAGACACACAAATCACAATCAACAAAATCAAAAACACACCAACACTGACAGAACAATAATTACAGGAACCTTCACAACAGACACTGGAGTAGTACTCAAAAACAGTGTGGTGGCAATAATAATAACGGAGCAAAAACCAGCATAAGAACAGACAACAACGGAGTATTCACCTACAGCTACAAAACCAAAACCGTTGGAATAAATAATGTAACAGTATCCTACGCAGGAATCATAAGATATGCTGCAACAAACACCAACACAACATTCACGGTTGTAAAATCTTAACTTAATTGTTTATTAATATTTTTCTATTTTTTCCTTTTTTTTTTATTTATGATCCTGATATGTTTTCCGATTTATTATATTAATTATTTTTTATATTACAAATATCATTAAATATATCTCTTTACATATATTGTAACTATGTAACATCTTGTTATATTATTAAATCAGGGAGGTAAATCTAATGGACGTATTGGAGATTATTAAAGAAGCAATTTACTATCCTACAAGAGATTTACGGGGATGGGGAATTGTTGCTGCTATTTTTCTAATAACAGGTATACTTGGACAATTAGCCCTATTATATCCAGATTATTCTTCAATATTAGGTGTTTTGTCATTTGTTGTAATAATTTTATTAATTGGAATTAATTTATCAATTATTAAATCTACTATTGATGGTAAAGATGAAATTCCTATGATTGATTTAGTTACAAACTTTGTTGACGGTATTAAATATTTAATAGTTAATATTGTTTACTTCATTATCCCGGTAATTGTATTATTTATTATATCTATTATTGCTGGTGTATACAATAATTTAGGTAACTTTTTAATTGCATTGAATAATACTAATATGGTTAATTCAACGCCAGCTGAAGTACTTAGTGCTGTTCCTACTGATGTAATGAATTCATTGGTTGGAAGTCTTGCAATTGTAGCCTTATGTGCGTTAGTACTATTTATCATATTTGAATTGTTCTTTGTAATCGCTCAAGCACGTTTAGCTGATACTGGTGACATTATGGATGCCTTGAATTTTAAGACTGTGTATTCTAAGATTTCCAGTATTGGGTGGGGTAATTATATAGTATTTATCTTATTGTTACTAGTAATCATATTTATAGTAGGAATGATTTCAGGACTAATCGAGTTAATTCCTTATATTGGAAGAATCATTTCCTCTGTATTAGCCGATTCATATTTACTAGTTTTAGTATCTCGTGCTATAGGATTAATATATAATGAAGGTAGTTAATCTTTCATTATATTTTTTTTTATTATTCTGTTATTATGATTATCAATTGATTTTTTATGGATGAAACATTTATAAAATATATAATTCTCTTAGATATTTTGATACTTAGGGAATCGACTATTATTATTTTTATAAATTAAGAATTTTTTTTCTGTTTTTCCGACATTTATAAATCCAATATTCTGTTTTTGTTCAGTTTTATTTGGGGATTGTCTTTTGATATTTCTACTAATTTATTAAGATATTCTATATAATCTTCCAATATTTTAATTGCTTTTTCGATTAATTTAACACATTTGTTCATCTTTACTTCTATATCTCCAAATTTATCATCATAAAGGTGTAGTATTTTCATTTTTTCTTTATCTTTAAGATCTTTTTGTATAGATTCTTTAGATTCAGATATACTGTCTATCGAATTAGTTATTTCATTTATAAAATATTCTCTAGTGGCCTTGTTATATTTTAGTTCATTTACACTTTCTTCACTTTCTTTAGTTTTCTGGATATCATTCTCAAGTCCAATGATATTAGTAATTAGCTCATCTATATCTTCATGATATTTTTTTATATTTTCATAGTTACTATCATTATTTAAAATTGACATATCCATATTATCAATATTATTTCTATAAATATCAATATAATTAAGATTTCTTTCAATTATATTCAGACATTCAGTTAATTTATTCTCAAGACAACCAAAAATATTGTCGAAACTGGAAATATAAGTTAACTTAACAGAATCACTTTTAATGTCAAAAATTTCATTTCTGAATGTTAACAATTCGCTTTCTGTATCATCAAGAGCATCAATAAATTCCTTTTTAACATCAGAATCTGCTTTTAATTGTTCATATATGGTAGCATCATTAATTTGACTGGAAATATCAGCTTCAGTTTTTACGTTAGTCCTTAGAAACTCGTCAATGGAATCATGGTAAGACTTAATTTCATCATATTCCTCTTTGATAAAGACTGCATTATTAAAATAAACTAATTGAACACCACAATTTCCACAAAAATTATCATCATATACTTCTGCACCACAACTAGGACAATACATTATATCACCACTATGATCGTTTTTACTTAATTTCTAATACTATTTTTAATATCTGAAGGTATAAAAATTTAAACCATTATTAAGAAAATATTAATTGAAAATTGTATTTCCAAGACAAATGTTAATAAATTTTCCAATAGTGATGAATCTGAAATATATCTAACATATCATGACATAGTCATCAACGGAGTTTATGTAAATATGAAGAAAAAATATATCTGGAATATCAAAAAGATTAACATTAAACTAATGTTAATGATTTGCCTTTGAAAATTTAGAATAGATATAACTAAACAGTTACTCCGTAGAACCAGAAAAAATAGATATCCGAGATTCACTATATTGACTAAGAATAAGATGATTAATATGAAAAAATTTGACAAGGAGCTATGTGATTTATTAAGAGCCAGATTCCCCTTCATTCACATATCAACCTATGAAGAAGATAGATTAACAGGGGAATTGCAAAGGATAGTATCAACGCCTGAATTAATTCATACAGTAAGAAATGTATTTATATGGAAATCCTCAGAAGGATTTAGGGATGTTAACGGATTGATTCAGGATGATACTTTTGATAAGATGGCTGCATTAAACTATGTTAGAAACTATGAACAACCTGCATTATTCATATTCTTGGACTTCCATGTTTTTTGCGAAAAATGTAACGGTGGAGTAGATTACAATATAATACGTAGCCTTAAAGATTTGATGCCTAATTTAAAACAGAGCATACAACCAAAGAATGTTGTATTTGTTTCACCTACATTTAACATTCCAGATGATTTAAAAAAGGATGTTACAGTAATGGATTTTGAATTGCCATCAGCAGAGGAAATAGAGGAGGTTCTTGATGATATAATTGCAGCTAATTCAGGTGGAAACTTAAATGTTGACTTAAATGAAAAAGAGAAAGAGTCACTAGTTAAGGCTGCTGTAGGATTAACATTACAAGAAGCAGAAAATGCATTTGCCCGGGCAATGGTTGATGACGGATGTTTAAATGGTGCTGATGTAGATTTGGTATTAAAAGAGAAAAGTCAGGTAATAAAGAAAAATGATTTGTTGGAATATATAGATTCTGAAGTAAACATTAATGATGTCGGAGGATTAGAAAATCTTAAGAAATGGTTGATTAAAAGGGATAAGTCTTGGTTGTCATCGGCAAAAAAATATGGGTTACCTTCACCTAAAGGAGTATTACTAACTGGAGTACCTGGTTGTGGAAAGAGTTTGGTAGCAAAAAGCATATCATCAATGTGGCATTTACCATTATTAAGGTTTGATGTTTCCAAAGTATTTAATATGTATGTTGGAAACAGTGAATCCAATATGAGAGAAGCCATAAAAACAGCGGAAGCAATATCACCCTGTATATTGTGGATTGATGAGATAGAAAAGGGTTTCTCCGGATTAGGTAATGATGGAGACAGTGGGACAAGCAGTCGTATTTTTGGAACTTTCCTAAGCTGGATGCAGGAAAAGACCAAACCAGTATTTGTGGTAGCAACTGCAAACAATATTGCAGGATTGCCTTCTGAAATGATGCGTAAAGGAAGATTTGATGAAATATTCTTCATAGATTTACCTACATTGAATGAAAGAAAACAGATATTCAGGGTACACTTAGATTCCAGACTTAAGGATCCTGGTGTAATCGGTGATTTTGTTATTGATGATAAAGCACTTGAACATCTTGCTGATTTAACTGAAGGATTTGGAGGAGCAGAAATTGAACAAATAGTTATCATGGGATTATTCGATGCATTCGCGGAAGAAAGAAGCATAAGAATGAAAGATTTTGAAAACTCCATAAAAAATACTGTACCCCTTAGTATCACACAAGCAGAACAAATAAGAGCAATACGTGAATGGGCCAATATTCGTGCAGTTGCAGCAACTCGTCAGGAAGATAGAATAGAATATTACAATGAAACACATAGCAAACCAAAACCACCGGAGGATAAACAAATTGATGCAGCAGCAATAGAAAATCCAGATGATATAAATAATTCCAGGGGAGGAAGAACCTTAGAATTCTAATCTCCATAATTGCTTTTTTTAGTATAATTATATGATATGAATGGATTTAAAATTCATAATATTATTCCAATTTTACATTTAGTTGATATTTTTTTTTTAATCTATTCCTATATAACAATTTAGGAACATTTTTTTATTCTTCTTGGATAGCTATTTTATACTATTTGTAATCTATATTCATTATGGAAATATTATATTTATTTATGTTAATATTTAAACAGCAGGATTGTTGAAACGAAATATTATGTTCTGGATGAATAGTTTTTATTTATCATTACATCTATCCCATCAAGATAGGAATATATTTAGTAAATTATATATATTAATTATGCCAATTATTATATATTGAAGTAATTTTATTTATAAAATTTTTTTATTGAAATAATACAAACGATTATTATAATGTTTTAATGAAATTTAAGTAATTATAGAACTTTATTATTGGAATATAATTATAGATTTTTTATATAAATAAAATTCACTTCATATAATAATTAAAAATTTTTGATAACCCGGTTTAAAAGAAAGATAAATAAACTGGATATCACAATCAAGGTGACAGATCATGTCTGGAATAGAATATGTTAAAGTAAGAGATATTGATGGAATAAAGAAACTTCCATATATTGGAACAATATATGAAGTAGAGGGGGAATTTTTTACTTGTCGTGTAGATTTTTATGAGGAATTTGATGGTTTTAAAGATTATATGATAAGGGGAACAGAAATTGTATTTACTGAAGATTTTAGCGAAGAAGAATTGAGGTTAATGAAATCCAACAATTATGAAGGCAAATACATCTATAAATTAGTATTAAGCAATCATAAAGTTGTTTCACATTACTTTACATTTATAGGAATGAATACCCGTGATTCATTAATTGTAGCACCATACAAAATTCCAAAGGAAAATATGTATACAATCGACCCGGAACTTATAAGGAGTACCAACTGGTATTATATGCCTGAGTCTGATGCACAGGAATACCTTTAGAAAAGGTGTATAATTTTTTGAAGGTGGAAATCATGCCTAAAAGTGAATACGTGGAAATAATGGATATTGATGGTACAAAAAGAATTAGAAATAATAGTAATTTGTTCTATGAAGAGGACGGACAAAAATATTCTAAAAGAGTGGATTTAAAGGAAAGTTTCGGAAATGATATAAATGAATTTATGCTATGTGGTTATGTTCCTTCATCCTACGATATGTATACAGAAGAAGAATTGAAAAAAATGAAGGAAAATGATTATGAAGGCAAATTTGTATTTAAATTATTATTAAATGATGATAGTATTGCCTTACATTATTTTTCCTTTATTGGATTTGAAACAGAGGATACCTTTAGGTTAGTTCCGGTAAAAGTACCAAAGGACAATTATTTCACAATTGATCCTATTAAAATTAAGGATGCATTTTGGTATTATATTGATGATATAGAGGAAGATGAATATATCTAATTAAATGTTGGTGGCGTTAATATGTTAATTAATGATTCAGGAAGTATAATTGTTGAATATCGTGAAAAGATATATACTTCCACTAGTAAAAAAAGATTGAAAGAAGGTATTAAAAGATATGTGAATTATGTTTCATATATATCCTATGATTTACTTAAGTGTCTGGGAAGCGAAGAGTACCTGTACTTCTATAGAGATATTGATGATTTGATATATATTACTGGAGTAAAACCGGACAATAGTGTAGAATGGAGAAGATATAAAATTAAAAAACAAATAGGAAGCATTAATAGTCGTAGATTCAAGCCTGAAGAAACAACTAACAATAAATGGAAGAGAATGTTCACTATTCCCCAACATTTTTTCAATGTACAGGATAAGAGAAGAGTAGTTCTGCGCTTAGATACTGGTCAAAAAGATCCATTTAGCAATGTTAATGCAAAATTAAATATTAGATTAGAAGAGAATTGTTAATATTAATTAATTTTCTTTCTAATATTTTCAATAAAGCTTTGGGATTTAAGTTTAATAATTTTAGTAACCTGTTCTGACTTCATTATATTAACAATATCTCCTGTTGTTATTTCTATAGGTTTACCATCATATAATACATATGAAGTTGTTTGATTTCTTAGTTCAGTAATTTTAATTGTTATTAAGGAATTTTCCGACAGTACAATACTCCTGTTTAATACTGTATGTGGTGCTATCGGTGTTAATGTAATTATTTTGGCAGTAGGATCAACTATTGGTCCTCCACATGATAAGTTGTAAGCTGTTGAACCGGTAGGTGTACATAGAATTATACCATCTGCCGTGTAAGAATTAATCAATACATCATCAATTATTGTATCAAATCGGACTACACCAAAAGTATTCTTGGATACTGCAATATCATTAAGAGCATCAGGTATATGAATAGTTTCTCCATTTTTCCTTATTATCTCTCCTTTCAACATCATTCTTTCTTCAATATAATAATTCCCATTAATTAAATCTTTCATTGCTTTTTCAATGTCTTCCGGGTTTACATCAGTAAGATAACCTAAAGTTCCACAATTTATTCCAATTGTTGGTCGTCCAGAGGATAATCTTGATGAAGCAAGGAATGTTCCGTCTCCTCCAACCGAACAGACAATATCTGCTTCCAAAGGAGTTTCAACAATGTCTATCCCTAGTTTTGTGCATGTTTTTAGAAGACTTTCTTTAGTGTCTATAGCCAGTTTTTTGTTCTCATCTGTGTTGATAAATAGTTGCATACTAATAATTTATTATTCTCTTTATTTATACTTAGAATATCGTTGAGGTAATCATAGAATTACAAATACTATTTAAATGATTCTAGATAAAATTATAAAGAAATGTGGAGGAAAATGTTTATGAAAAATATGGATATAGCTACATTTTTTCTTAAATTCTATTGCTGAATGTGATTTAGAGTTTCTTGATAAGATATTATGTGAAAACTTTGTTCATCATCATAACAACATAGTAAATGATAAATATGAATTTCTGGATATTATTCAATTATTAAATCAATCATCCTTATTAATAAAGATAATTATACTCACAAAACAAGAGTTGGATGACTATATATTCTTTAAGACTATTTATACTTTTGTTGGAGGCGAAGATCAGGAAAGTTATGATATAGTGTGCATTAAAAATAATATTATTCATGAGCATTGGACTCTATATTAAAAAAAAGATATGATAAAGAAGTTACTCATCTTCTTCATCATTTTCTATACTTTCTTCAATATATGCATAATAATCCTTAGCCAATTGGTTTATTTCTTGACCATTTTTATTTTTCTGTTCAAGACTTATAGTAAAGAGGTTTTCTATTAACTGATCTTCAGGGAGTTTTCTTAAGATTTCACTTATTCCTTTAACCAAAGTATCATACACTTTTAGTACGAAATCAATGTCATCTTCATAGTTTTCTTCTATGTTGTCGGTTTCCACCATCATAATCAATACGTTGTCGGTAAAGTAGTTTGGTGCATAGAGGAATGTTTGTTCGTTTGAAGCGTATTCAAAGAACACTTCTCGTTGGATCATGTAACAGTCAATCCAGTTGATTAATCTGTCTACTGGTATGTACCAGTTGTATGCAGTTTTATTTGCAAAGTCTTTCAACTGAAGCAAGTATTCTTTAGTGTTGCTTTTTTCCAAGTATTCGATTGTTTTTTCAATCTGTTGCTCATGATTTTCCTGTTCTAATACATCACAATATTCTATATTCTGTTCAAGTACATCTATTGCATATTTTTTTAGATTATCCAAACCATATGTTTCAAACATGAAAAGTTCCTGTTCAGCAGTTAATCTTTGAATCAATAAACCGTTTGCCTTGGTTTTGTATTTAAACATATGTCTTCTTAGATTCTTTCTATATTCCTTATCAGTATAATTTAAGCCTTTAACATATTCTAATCTATCAATAGCATGTTCTTTGTCATGTAAATTAATGTCGTTCATAAAATATTTCCCTAAATTCTTTATATAATATATTTGTCTTTATAGAATAAAAAACTTTAATTAAAGTTATTAAACAAAAATAGATATGAAGAGTTGATAATGATGGTTTGTGAAATAAATTATGAAGAAAAAGAGACTTCTCTATCTGAATATATTAAAAGTCTTTGTGAATTTGAAAATATTGATGCCTTATATGATTGTGTAAAAACATTAAAGGAAGAAAAGACGTTGGACGAGATTAAGCAAATGGATGATCTTGAAATGTATGAATACTTTTCTAAATCAGAAAATAAGACTAGAAAATAGAACATATCAATAATTTTTATACATTTTTTATTATTTTACTATTTTTTTTAACTTATTTTAATAATTATTCAATTTTTTATATTATTTTTTTTAATATTTTTTATTAAACAATAGCAACACATATATACTATTTCACATAAAGTAATACTATTAAGCCTGAAAAGTATGATTAAATATTATTCCAATTCGGGAATAATTATTAACAAGGTCATACTGATACGAAAAAAATTTACAACTTAGGTGAACAGTAATGGGACTTGACCAATGGATTAAAGTAGAATTTGATGATATGTCACGTGAATTCTACTTAAGAAAAAACAATGTACTCAGAGGATATCTGATCAATAACTCAACAGTAGAAGATGAAGATAATTGTATCGAAAGAGAAATAGAAATTGAAACAATACAAAAACTTGAAGAAGATTGCCTTAAGGTAATAAAAAATCCAGATTTGGCAGAAAAAATACTGCCGATAAAAGAAGGATTCTTTTTTGGTACTTATGACTATGATGAATGGTACTGGACATTAATAAATGATTTATATGGAATTTCAAAACAGATCAATGAATTGCCTAATGTTTCTAGAATAGTATATAGTGATTGGTGGTAGTTTAATAAGTAAAATATTTAATTCAACTATAAATATAAATGATATTATAATTAAACTAATTATATAATTATACGGAGACTAACTATGTTTATTACAACTACAGAAAACATACCTGGAAAAAATTATGAAATAATCGGATTAGTACATGGAAACAACATTCAATCTAAAAATTTAGTTCGTGACTTTACACAAGGACTAAGGAATCTTGCTGGAGGAGAACTAAAGGCATATACAGACATGTTAATTGAATCCAGACAAATTGCTACAGAACGTATGGTTGAACAAGCACAAAAAGTGGGTGCTGATGCTATAGTAATGGTAAGATACAACACCAGCTCTATAGTAGAAAACTCATCTGAAGTACACTGCTATGGAACAGCAGTAAAATTTATTTAATTTTCCCCCAAATTCTTTTTTTAAACAATTAATCAAAATAGTAACATGTACTATTTTTTCGTCTATAACAATTATTACACATTTTACATCGTGAAATACTTTCTTTATTTTCTTTCCAATCTAATAAAAAGTCTTTTTGAGCAACAAATGGTCTGTACATAGAAACAAAATCAATGTTTCTTTCATTGATTATGGAATTTATCCTATTTTTATCTGTTAATCCTCCTCCCAGTATTAGAGGTATATTGATATTTTCTGATAATTTATCACAATAATCAATGAGTTCATTATTTATTTCTTCATGGGTAAAGTATAATGGTGATAAAGGCTTAGTAATCTGTATGCTGTCGGCACCATATTCTTCAAGTAGTTGACACATTTTAATACTTTCTTCTTCGGTTATTCCCCCTTTTCTACCATCATATGCATTTATTCTAATATTTACATGTAAATTATAATTATCTTTAATAACTTTAATAGCTTCCAGTACTATTCTCATCCTACCAAATGTGTCTTGACCATAATCATCTTTTCTTTGATTGAAATACGGATTAATGAACCTGCTTAGGAAGAAGTTATTACCTAATGCTAATTGTATTCCATCGAAACCAGCAAAAGATAATTTTTTTGCATCCATAATTAGATCTGTCTGTATTTTTCGAATGTCATCCATTGTTAAATCGTTTACATCTATATTCATGTCTATTCCACGATTGAAATTAACAAATTCTAGTTGAGCTAAAATGGGCACATCATATTCATGTACTAGTTCTGTTAACTTTTTAAAATCATGAATAAAGTCTACTGAATATATTTTATGAGTGTATTTTTCAAAAGTATCTCTGGGATACATAGCAATAAGCTCTGTTGTTATAAGTCCAACACCACTTTCAGCAATTGTTTTATATCTGGAGTAAATGTCCTGTGTTAATCTGCTATTATTTATATGCTGTGACTCCCATAATCCTGTTCTTATAATACGACTTTTAAGTTCTAAATTACCTAATTGGCAATTATCAAAAATATCTTTCATTTAAACCCCTTTATCTGTCATTAATTAGGGATTTGTTAAAAAAGTTATATAAATTTACTTAAATGAGTAAATATCGAATTTAT
>CADBRM010000031.1 GCA_902797085.1 uncultured Methanobacteriaceae archaeon | reverse complement strand
TTTTACTTCGTTAAACCTAACTATAACGAAGTAAAAATGGGGTGGAATACTCAAAAAATTGGGTATTTTTACCAAAAAATAGTCAAAACTGCAAACACTTTTTTGTCTGGAATAATAATAATCAATAATGATTAAAAAAATATTTTTTTCCTATTATAATAGTATTTTCGAAAAATAATCAACTATTAATAACCAGTTAAACAACTTAAATCAATTAGTATATTGTCCAAAAATAAAATCAGTATTGTTGTATAATTTAATTATCCTATATTCTTATTATTATTCTTTTTTTAATATAATAACAGATGTATGAAAATATTCCAGGTTCATTTTCATCAATTTCATTAATAATTTTTGGGGTTTTCAAAAAAATATTATTCTAAAAAATTTTTTCATCAAAAAATTTTAATTTCATCAGAATATAATTTTAAATAGTATTCATATACATGTCGTGATATTTTTTTAGTATTTCAGTTAATTTAACGAGTTTCTTGAATATAAACATTTTTTTGAAGCAATTCTCCTTTCTTAGATAAAAAATTAGGTGTATTAATCTATTATAATAGAAAAATGATGGGGAAATATAAGTAATAATAAGTATAAAAATAGAGAATATACTCAAAATAGGTAAGGGGTGATTAAGCAGATAAATTATGAAAAATAAAATATCTAAGGTGTTATTCTTGTTAATATTATTGATATTTTTAGGGGGATTTGTTAGTGCAGCTGATGATGCTAATGACACTAACTTTGTTAAAGATTCGGATATGTCCTATAAACCATTAAATAATGTTACAAGTGATTACACCACATATAAAAAAGAAAGTGTTGCCGGGGATCATATAGCAACAGAAATTGAAGTAAATCCAATTGATGATGTATCCTATTCGGAAAATGCTACTATAACGGGGAAATATAATACAAATACTGGAAAAACATTACCAAACTCTCAATTGATAATGGATATCAACGGTATAAAACGTAACATTCAGACAGATAATAATGGCAGATTTGCATTTAATATTAAAGCTTATAATGTTGGTGTAAATAATGTTACAGTTTCTAATGTTGCTGATTCAACATATCTTGCTTCAAAGACTACCTCAACATTTAATGTCATTGCGCAGGATACTGAAATTTATTTGGATGAGGTGCCTAACACCCAATATTCGGATATAATATCTATAAGAGGAAAATACCTTGATAAAAATGGCGTAAGGTTAAAACAAACCAATATTTTGATTGACATTAACAATAACAGGTACTGTTCTAAAACAGATGGAAGCGGTGTTTTTGTATTGAATTATAAAACAAGAAGTGTAGGAACAAATAATGTCAGCATATCTTATCCGGGAAATTTAAGGTATAATGGTGATTCATGTAATTGTACTTTTAATGTTACGCCAAAGTTAACGGTAATAACAATCGATGATGTTAAACAGGTGCAGTATAGCGATAATGTTAATGTGACAGGTAATTATAGGGATACTTCCGGAAATGTTCTCAGATATACTCCTTTATTATTAAAAGTTAATAATAAGGAATATGCTGCGACTACTGATGATAATGGTATTTATTGTTTTAACATTAAGACTACAAAAGCTGGAAAAAACACTTTGACTATTTCTTACAGGGGTAATGCTCGTTACAATGCAACCACTACAGAGAAATCGTTTAATGTCTCAAGAAAAGATACTGTATTTACTATTAATGCTATAGGGGATACTGAATATAGCGACAATGTTACAATAACCGGAAAATATATGGATTCCAGTGGAAATAACTTAAGGTATACTCCAATAAGGTTAAGTGTTAACAATAAGGAATATACTGCAACAACAAATGATGTGGGGGTCTACACATTTAAAGTCAAAGCTTCACAGATGGGAATTAATGAAGTTACAGTATCTTATCCTGGTAATGCACGCTACAATGAAGCAAGCAAAACAGGTACATTTAATGTAGTGACTAAATCAATTAAAATAACGGTTAATACAGAAATTGATAATAATAAACTGTCTGTTAATGGAAGATTCACAGATACCAACGCCAATAATATCAGATACACTCCTCTAATAATGGAGATAACCTGTAGTAATTGTTATGTAAATAATTCAAGGGTAGTAAATACAAAGGTAACTACAGATGCAAACGGTATATTCAAGTTTGATTGTAAACTTGATGATTTTGGAACATACGCAATTAAGGTAACTTACTATGGAAATACACGCTACAGTGCTAACACAACCGAATCTACTTTCATTAAAAAAGGTGATTCACACATCTATCTTAATAGTCTTCAGGCAAGAGTTAACGAGAATAAAGTAATACAGGTAAATGTTACTGATGAATTAAATAACTCTGTATCAGAGGGTAAATTAAGTTTATATGTTAATAATAAACTTGTTCAAACTGTTAACAAGGTTTCTGATGTAAATAGGATGACAATACCTGGTCAAAGCATAGGAATCTATGATTTAAAAGTTGTTTATACATCAAAATATTATATGGATAACACTAAGACAGTTAAATTGAGTGTAAATCCTGTTAGTGATTATAATATTAAATTATTATATAGTCCGGGAATAATACAGAATCGCATAACAAAAATCAGTGGACACATAAGAAATAGCAATAATAAGACAGTAACCGTAGGGACTGTAAAGTTTTATTTAGACAATAAATACTTGGGCAGTTCCGGTATGAAAAATAACCTTTCCTATGTAAAATTTAATGTAACTAACAATCCCGGTTATTATCCGGTAAAAATTGAATATTACATAAATAATAAGTTCATAGGTGCTGCTAGTGACATAGTCTGTGTAAGGCCTGAAGAACCACAAATTACACAGAATACATTTATTGATATGGCAAGTGATCTTGTAAACAATAAATTGATTACCAGCAATAAGAGGGATGTTTATTTTGCAATGGACAGAACAACACACCTTAAAAAAGATTATAGTCCAAATGATATGAAGATAATGAATACAATTGCGTATAATCTAAAAATGAACGGATTCAATGTGAAAACTATTAAGAATGGTCCTGGTGAAACATATAACACTGCATTATACATGTATAATCATAATATCAGAAACAGCATATGTTTTATACTCTGCAATGGGGTTGATGCAAATGTAATCCGGGAATACCTTAAAGGAAGTGACAATAGGATTACCGCTATCCGTAATCGGGGAAATGATATTGTATTGGGCTGGTTTTATGGTGCAGGAAACATTTATGATTCCGATGCCGAATACTATTACTATCTTGAGAAAGCATGGGATGATAATTACTCAGGTAAGGGAGGAATAGCTAATCCCCGTAGAACAATGGAACGTGACGGAATAAAAATTATATATGAAAGGGAAGATTTAATAGGTACGGATGTGGCAAATTCATTCATAAAACTCTATGGTGGAAAAGTAACTACTTCCGTCTCCAAGGGGTCTTCAGTTTCATTAAAAACTACAGTATACAATACGGGTAGCACTATTTCATCTGGAAACATTGTTTATACCTTAAACAATAAAATCATTAAGAATGTAACCCTTACAGGTAACACATATACATTTAAGTATGCTATGCCAAATATTAAAGGAACTTACAATCTTAAAGCCACGTATTATTCTGGTAATAATTTAATATGTCAGACAGGAGACAGATATATTAAAGTGATTTAATATTATCTAAATCCATTAACTTTTTTTTTAAATATGGTCCTTGTAGAAAACACATATTATTTTTCACTTTTAACAAAAAATTCTGATTTTAAATGATTTGTTTTTAAAAGCTTAAGATTACTTCAATAAAAATATAATTTTTACACTAATTGCAAGTGTAAAACAAAATTTACGGGATAATAATTAATTTAAAACTAATATAATAAAGAATAAGTATTTAAATTAAAAACGGAGTAGAATTAGTGTGCAAACATAAAAAACATATTTCATCATTAATCATCAGATTAGAAACAACTAAAACTTTTCGATTATGGATTATCAAGACAGAAAATTCTTTAAAAAAATTGTCTCTAAAAAAATTAAAACGAAATAGATCAAAACTCTAACAACATTTTTTCCTCTATCTGAATGTTATATTATTTCAGATGTAACATGCTTTGCAGTGTAATAATAGCAGAACTGTTAATTTTCTTATCTCCAACCTGTTTGCATAAATATTATTAACAATGTCCATCGGAATACATTGAATTCACCATTCCATAATATTTACTATAATATCCTGTTTATTCTTTAACAATTAAATAAGGAACTTAATCATGGAATATACTAAATTTTAGGATACTGTCCTATTTATTTCTTTTTTCAAATCGGATTAGAGTTATTCTTTTTGTATATCCACTTATTTGTCCAAAAATGGATTGTATGATAGACAATAAAAACAAATATATCATAATATATATAGTATAATTAATATTTAATGGAGATATTTAAATGCAATACGAAATCAAAGGCGGATCATTCCCAATAGTAATATGCAAATTGCAGAAAGGCGAAACAATGAAAGATGAAAGTGGGTCCATGGCATT
>CADBRM010000030.1 GCA_902797085.1 uncultured Methanobacteriaceae archaeon | reverse complement strand
TCTTCGAATCTGTCTTCGAGTTTTTCAAGTACACCTGGAAGACTTGTGTATTCCATTTCATCAGCAGGTAATCTGTGAGGTTCGAATGGTCCGTGTCTTCTCATGTAGTTTGCTACTTTTGTTGCGGTTTTTCTTGCTTCATCAAATGCAGGGTCTGCAAACATGTCTACAGGTCCAACGAGTTGTGCGTTGTTTACTTGGAAACCGAGTCCGATTACACGAGGAGGTCCGTCAAATCTTACAGGTCTTGCATCTGCTTCTCCAACTGGCATTAAAGGTCCGTTGTGTGAACCTCTCATCCATCCACTTACTAAGTGTGGGAATGCAAATGGTTCGGAAGTTTCTCCACCTGCAGGGAATCCTGACTGTGATCTTACAATTGCAACTGGGTCATCTTTACCGATGTATTTACCTGCCATGAGGTTTAATCTGTCAGTACTTACTGCTGCTGCTATTTCACCATCTGATCTTCTGAAGATTCTTTTAATTACATATCTTCCTGTTGAACCGATTAATGCTAATAAGTCGTACATTTCATCAGGACAGGACATGGTTACTTTTCTGTTTCCGATTACATCGTATACTTCAAAGTCAAATCCACCATGTAATGTTGGGTCAATTACTAAACCTGCAGTGTTGAATGGGTCTGCAAACATTCTGAATAATGGTAAGTTGAATGCTCCAGGTTCTGTTTTGTCACAGCAATAAGCGAATACTGGGTCTGAACCTCTTTCTTCGAATTCAATTTCTGCACTTCCAGGACCCATACCTTTGATGTTTCCACTGAATGTGTCTGATAATAAGTCTTGACCTGCACCGTATAATTTAAGTCCTTTTGCTACTTCTGCACCAGCCATGAATGTGTCGAATGCTAATTTGTGTACTTCTTCATTATCAGGACCGTTTGTGTGGGTCATGATCATATCTATGTCGTCACCACAGTTGGTTATATAGAAATCGGTTAATAATCCTTCTTCTTTTGCTTTTGATAAATATTCGTTACATTTATCTTTTAATAATTGGTGTGTTACTGCGTGTCCACCAACACTACCAATATCTGCTTTAATAATACTTACAGTAGTTTTCATTTAGTATACCTCCTCGGTAAAAATATGATATTGATATTTTTTATTCATCTCAGTTTTAGAGCCTTGTTAATTAACACAAGTGTATATGCGAGTTATTATTGCCCTTAGAAAAAAGGTTGAATAAAAAGTTATTAATTAGTTATTCATATTTTTTTATTTTGAAGTTTATAAATTTAATTATTATTTTTTAAAATTAAAGGAATTTTTAAGTAATAATTATCATTACTATTATAGTTTACGTATGATTTCATCACACATGTCTTGTGTATTATTATTTCCACCCAAGTCGGGAGTTTTTATTTTTTCTTCATGGATAATATCCTCTATAACATTTTGTATTTTTTTCGCATCATCTTCCAAACCTAAAAATTCCAACATTAAACAACCGGACAGGACCATTGCTATTGGATTTGCCTTGTTTTGTCCTGCAATATCTGGTGCTGAACCGTGTACAGGTTCAAATAACCCATTGTCTTCTCCGATATTTGCTGAAGGAATTAATCCAAGACTGCCCAATAAGCCTCCACCTTGATCGGATAGTATGTCACCAAATAAATTGGTGGTGACTATCACATCAAACTGTGCCGGATTTGTAATAAGGTACATTGCCATTGCATCTATATAATAATCATTTGCTTTTATATTGGGATAAGATTCTGCTACTTTGTAGAAGGAACTTTTGAATACTCCGTCAGTCAGAGGTAAAACATTTGCTTTGTGTGCTGCAGTAACTTTTTCCTTTTTAATTTTTGTTGCATAATCAAAGGCATATTTGCAGATTCTTTCAGAACCTTTGTATGTTATTTTTCTGATGGCGATTGCTTCATCACCGTTATCTTCTTCAAGATGGGAATATAATCCTTCAGAGTTTTCACGTATTATTGTGAAGTTGATGTCCAGATTGTTATATGATTTTATTGGTCTTTGATTGATGTACAAATCAAGTTCTCTTCTTAAGGTAACTATTGCACTTTTTTGTTCGGGAATGGAAGTTACCGCTCCAAATAATGTTGAATCACTTTCTTTACAGGAATTTATAGTTTCTATTGGTAGGTTAGTACCATTTTTTTTGTAGCATTCTTTACCTGCTTCCTGAGGTATGAAATCAAATTTTGCATTAAGAGTTTCAAGTATTTCTAGTGTAGGTTTCATAACTTCTTGTCCGATACCGTCACCGGGAATGGTCGTAATTTTAAACAAAATGAGTCTCCTTTCTTTAATCAATTATATATTATAATTTGTCATGATTAATTATTTATAGTATATTGTGCTAAATAGTATTAAGATAAATGAACATAAAATACATATTTTAATTTGGTGGATACTATGAGTAGAGAAGAAATAATTGATGCAATCAATAACCTTAACGATGAAGATGATTTTGTAAGAATTGAAGCAGAAAGTGCTATTGCTATGAATATGCCTGCAGAAATTGATGTCCTACATGAAGAAGTTCTTAATATTGATTACCCAAAAAATACTAGATTAACCATTGTCGAGTTATTAAGAGATTTAAAAGATCCAAGTTCAATTGATATTTTCGTGGAATTATTAAATGACAGGAACAAATGGATTAGAAGACAATCTAGTTCAGCTCTTGCAGATTATGGGGATGCTGCTATAGATCAATTATTAACGGTTGTTGATGATGAAAACTGGAGAGCAAGAGGGGGAGCTGTTTGGGCTTTGGCTAAAATTGCAAATCCGGATACATTAGATGTATTTATCAAAGCTTCTAAAGATGAAAAGAGTTTTGTCAGAGGAGGTTCTGTATTTGGTCTAGGTAATATTGGTGGGGATGAAGCTATTGCTATTTTAAAAGAATTAGCTGAAAGTGATGATAGTGGATACATCAAAGCCAATGCTTTAACTTTCCTTGATAAATTAGAGGAATAATATTTTTTTATACATTGTTGATTTTTTCAACAACTTTTTTAATTATTAAAAGAAACATCTTATTTTTTTAAACATTAACTAATTTTTTAATCTTTTTATTCTTTATTTTCCATTATTTTCAATTGTTTTAAGGTATTATTTGTAGAAACCTTTTAATATCATTAATTAGATAAATAATAATGGAAACTATTAAAATTACAAAACGAAAACGGGGTGATATGGTGGTAAAAATAACAATAATGGGTGCTTCAGGAACAATTGGAAAAAACGTAGCTTTTACCTTGGCTAATGAAGACATGATTGATGAGATAGTTATGTATTCCAGAGAAAAAAGTCATGAAAAAGTTACTGGTGAAGTCTTAGATATGTATGATGCTCTAGCTGCTGAAGATATTGACAGCGTTTTAACACCATCATGTAATGTCGAGGATTTAGCAGGTTCTAAAGTGGTATTAATTACCTCTGGGGTACCTAGAAAAGACGGATATACTAGATTAGATTTAGCAGTACCGAATGCAAAAATCATTAAAGAATATGCTCAAGACATTGCAAAATATGCTCCTGATTCAATTATATTGATTGTTACAAATCCGGTGGATGTAATGACTAGTATTGCATTGGAATATTCTGGATTTGATAAAAGTAGGGTAATTGGTCTTGGTAATCACTTAGATTCTTTAAGATTAAAGACTATTCTGGCTAAACACTTCAAAATTAACAGTGGTGAAATACATACTAGGGTTATTGGTGAACATGGTGATCATATGGTTCCTTTATTGAGTTCAACGACTATTGGGGGTATTCCTTTACAGTATTTTGCTCATTATACTGATTTAAAATTTGATGAGTTGGTTGCTAGGTTAAAGAATGCAGGTGGAAATATTATTTCAAAAAAAGGTGCAACGGAATATGGTCCTTCATATGCTATCAGTAACCTTATTTCAACAATTGTCAACGACAGTAGAAAAATTTTAACTGTCAGCACTTACCTGGAAGGTGAAGTTGAAGGAGTGTATGATGTATCCTTGGGTGTTCCGGTCATTTTATGTAAAAATGGAATTCAACGTATTGTACCTGTTCGTATGAGTGATTATGAACGTGCAGAATTCTTTGATGCTGCTAGAACAGTTAAAAAATGTACTTACAAAATACGTGATTTACTTAATCAATCTTAAGTGTGCAATATTTTTTTAGCATACTTTTTATTAGAAGCAATAACAATAATAATTATTGTTAATTGTTTATTTTTTTCTTATTTTTTTTAAATAAATTTTATTTTTCATATATAATTTCATTATCCTAAATGATTTTTTTTATTCTATTTAAATACTTGATTAAACATTTAAAGATAATTATATATGTTTCAAAATCCAATATATTAATAGATGATTTAATCGTCACTTTTAGTAAATTTAATTAAAAAATTATCATTATTAATTTATAAACCAATATGAATGTATTATTAAATTATTTGTTGAAAAAATAATGTTAAATAATGGCATTTTGAATATATGAGGAGATGTTGAAGGACATAAGATTGTTACTAAATCATTTAACGAACTGGGTATATGGATTTTTTTTTATCCAGAATAAACGGAAGATACTTTCCGATATAACTGTTTAAAGAGGTACAAAAATGTGTGGAATAGCAGGCGTAATATATAAAGATAAAAAGACACATAATGTTGGTGAATCATTAACGGCAATGCTTGAATCATTACAACACAGAGGTCCTGATTCTGCCGGATTTGCAATATACGGTGGACTCAATCTACCAGAAACAAATTATCAATTAAATATTGAACTTAAAAATAAACCACAATTATTAAATCAGGTTAAAACAACTTTATCACAAATAAGTCCCATATACAATGAAGAACTAATTGAATCTGTGGATAATTATAATGTTTTCAGATGTGAAATAAAGCTAGAAAAATATTCAATGCTCAAACCGTTGATTAGAAATCTCGATCAAATTGATGATATTCGTGTAATAAACGGTTCACACTCATTTGAAATGATTAAGGATATTGGTAAAGTCAAGGATATAGCAAAAAGATATAATGTTCCAAAAAGAGTAGGAACACATGGAATTGGTCATACCAGATTTGCTACAGAAAGTGGTATAGACCGCTATCATGCACACCCATATCAAAGTTACATTACACCAGATATCACAGTAGTTCACAATGGACAAATTACCAATTACTGGAAGATAAGGGATCCGTTGGAAAGAAAAGGACACACTTTTGAATCATTGAATGATACTGAGTGTATTGTACATTATATGGCTGATAAACTATTCCAGGGGTATAAATTGGAAGAAGCATTGGAAGAGGCAGTTAAAGACTTGGACGGTCCATTTTCAATATTGGTCGGAACACCTAACGGTATTGGTATAGCTAAAGATAAACTGGGATTAAGACCGGGGGTTATGGCTGAAAATGATGATGTATTTGCTATTGCATCAGAAGAAATGTCATTACAGGATGTTTTAGACACGGACTATGTTGAACAAATTGCTCCGGGAGAAACAAGATCATACACGATATAGGAAGTTTTATCATGAGAAAATATGTTATTGATGCAACAGGAATGGATGAAAAAGAGTTAAATCGTTCCATTAAAGAACATGCAGTAAAATATGATAAACTCATCATTACAAATCCACAATCAAAACATAACATTGCCGCTGGTGTAACAGGAGATGTGGAAATTGATATTGATGGTAGTGCAGGTTATTTTGTAGGTACTATGATTGATGGTCCAAAAATCCGAATTTTACACAATGCCGGTTGGTTTGCCGGGGATAATATGACCAAAGGTGAAGTTATTGTCGAAGGTGGAGCTGGTGATGGTGCCGGACAAGGAATCTATGGTGGAACAGTGGTTGTTAAAGGTAATGCAGGTTCACGTACTGGAGAAATCATGAAAGGTGGAACTGTTATTATTGGTGGTAACAGCGGTTTCATGACTGGTTTGTTAATGATGGGCGGTCGTTTGATTGTACTCGGAAATGTGACAGATGATGCCGGTGAATCTATTATGCGTGGAACCATTTTTGTGTTGGGTGAAGTAAAAAGTCTGGGAAAAAATGCAAAAATGGAACAGTCAACATTGGATGACCAGGAAGAATTAAAAGAAGTTTTAACCAAATATGGGTTTGAATTAACTGATATTGATTACACCAATTTCAAGAAAATTACAAACAAATCCCATAAATCAGTTTTAGGAGGAGATTAAATATGTCAGAACATAAAGTAGCAGTAGTAGGAACACCATGTGAAATAATGGCTGCTTCTAAAATACAACATTACACCAAATCTCCAATCGACTTTAAAATTGGATTATTCTGTATGGAAAACTTTTCCTATTCATACTTTATTGAATTATTAAAGGAATATGATTTAACAATGGATGAGATAGAAAAATTCAGAATAGAAAAGGGATATGCCTTCCTCTTTCTAAAAAATGGTGAAAGGTTAAGAATTCCATTGTCTACAGCCAAAACAGTGGTACGGAAAAATTGTAATATCTGTGTTGAATTAACATCAGAAACATCTGATGTATCAGTAGGTTCAATTGGTTCAGAAAATGGTTGGTCAACCTTAATTATAAGGACAGAAAAAGGTGAAAAAGTAATTGAAAATGCTATTAAAGAAGGATATCTTAAAACAAAGGAATTAACACCTTCCCAACTTAAATTGCTTGAAAAAATTGCTTCAAACAAAGCAAAAGAAAACAGTGAAAATATTAATCTTCGAGAATCTAAGGCAAGGCCCGTACTTTATCAAAGAGAAAAAACGGATAATGGAATTCTTGAAGAAATAAATGAATCCGACTTTACGGATTTAAGAGCAAATGTGATTAATGTGGGGGCATGTGTATTGTGTGGAGCATGCGAATATGTATGTCCTGAAAAACTGATTATAATAAAAGATTCAAAACCAAGAAAAAAACGCAGTAAATGTGTGGAAGATTGTCATGAGTGTTTCGCAGTTTGCCCAAGAACATTCATACCGGAAAAGTTGAGAAATGATTTATCAAAGAAAATAGGGGATTACAGAAAAATTTTAACCATAAAGTCTTTAAGACATTATGAAGGACAAGATGGAGTGGTGGTTACTACAATATTGGATTACTTGATAACTAAGAAAATTGTTACTGAAACTATTGTAATCGATAAGAAGGATAACTTGCCATGGAAACCAGTTGCAAAATTAACAAAAGATGTTGATGAAATTGTTAAAGCTTCCGGTACAAAATACTCTGTATGTCCTGTATTTAAACCTTTAAAACAGTTAAAGGAGGATATGATTTAAATGCCATTCAATGTAAATAGACGTTCTGAAATATGTAAAAGAAATAACAATCGTCCTGGTTGTTGCTGGTATTTATGTGACAATCCTAAGAAATCATTATGTCAACATTGTTATAGCTGCTACAGTAATTGTCCACATGATGTTTATGAGGTAATAAATGATGAACCACAACCTGTGCATCAAGAAAGATGTGTGGGCTGTAAAATATGTGAACAGATGTGTCCAAACAATGCAATATATGTGACACCACTGCCTGATGAACACAGAGGTATTTGGTCCAATTATACAATGCTTGAAATACAAAGAAAATCATTTGAAGGAAACTATAAGGTTAGGGGATGTGGTTCAACCAGATCAGTTCCTTCATTTGATGATTTGACAATTCTTCCGGCACAAGTCTCAAGACCACCTATAGATACATATAGGGAACCATGTAAGTCTGAAGTTGTTTTAGGTGATAGGTTTGCAGAAAATCCTATTAAAATTGATACGCCTATCATGATTGGGGCTATGAGTTTTGGAGCAATCAGTAAAGAAGCAAAAATGTCACTTGCCAGAGGTTCTTCACTGGCCGGAACAATAGCAAATACTGGTGAAGGTGGAATGTTGCCTGAAGAAAGACATTTCGCTGATAAACTGATTGCACAATATGCATCAGGTAGGTTTGGAGTATCTGCAAATTATTTAAATAATGCGGAAGCTATAGAAATAAAAATAGGTCAAGGTTCCAAGTCAGGTATGGGTGGACATTTACTCGCTGAAAAAGTTACTGCAGAGGTTGCAAGAATCAGGAACATTCCTCAGGGAGTGGATGCATTAAGTCCTGCAAGGCATATGGATATAGTCGGACCTGAGGATTTGGGTATGAAAATTGACCAATTGCGTGAGGTTACCGATTGGAAAATACCAATTATTGTTAAATTCACGTCCGGTCGTGTTGAACAGGATGTGAAAATTGCTGCTAAGGCAGGTGCTGATATAATTGTTGTTGATGGTATGCAGGGTGGTACCGGAGCAGGTCCAGAAGTTGTAACAGAACATGCAGGTATTCCAACTATTCAGGCAATCGTTGAGGCTGATGAGGCACTGAAAGAAATAAACATGAGATCTGAAGTTAGTTTAGTTGCAGCAGGAGGTATACGTTCTGGTGCTGATGTTGCAAAAGCAATTGCTTTAGGTGCAGATGCAACTTATATTGCTACAGCAGCATTAATATCCATTGGTTGTAAAGTCTGTCAGGGATGCAGTAAGGGTACTTGTCCAAAAGGTATTGCAACACAAAACAGAGTACTTAGAAGACGTCTCGATCCTGTCCGTGGTGGTCAGCAAGTAGCAAATTATATCAATGCAATGACTGAAGAAGCTAAAATGTTAACGCAGCAAGCAGGAAATACAGATATACAAAAACTTGAAAAAGAAGATTTAATGGCATTTACTATGGAAGCTTCACATATTACTGGAGTACCGCTTGTTAGATAAGGTGAGTCGAAATGATAAAAAAGATAGTGGCAATTATTAGGCCAGAAAAATTAGATATTGTTAAATATATGCTAGAAGATATTGGTTGTAAAGGAATTACCGTGAGTGAAGTAAAAGGTCGTGGTGAACAATTGGGTTTAACTGAAAGTTATAGGGGAAATAGTTATCATATTGACTTAATTAACAAAATTAAACTTGAGATAGTTACTACTGATGATAAAGTGGAAGCAATTGTTGAAACAATAAAAGATGGTGCATTTACAGGTAATATAGGGGATGGAAAGATTTTCATTTCCACTATAGAGAAAGTAATTCGAATTCGTACAGGGGAAAGTGGGGAAGAAGCTATATAATTTCCCCTAACTATTTTTTTAATAAATTATTATAATCATTCATTACATATTAATAATAGGAAAATATATATTAATTAACAATCAAATATAATGATTAATCATGATAAATTTGTGATTATACTTTAAAATTTAGAGGTAAAACTATGAAAGTAGCAATTATTGGTGGAACAGGTTCACAAGGATTGAACTTAGGAAAAAGATTAGCAATAGCTGGTGAAGATGTTATTATAGGAAGTAGACAAGAAGAAAAAGCATTAACCAAAGTAGAAGAAACTTTAGAAATCCTTAAGGATTATGATGACATTAAAATGGTTGGAATGTCAAATGAAGATGCAGCAAAAGAAGGTGAAATATTAGTATTGACAGTACCTTTAGCAGCACAAAAAGCAACATTACAATCTATTAAAGAGTTTGTTGGAGAAAAAGTATTGGTTGATGCAACAGTACCGCTGGAAACAGCAATTGGTGGATCACCGGCAAGATTTGTTGATTTAATGGAAGGTTCTGCAGCAGAAAGAACAGCCAAAATCCTAAGTAAAACAGGTGCTAAAGTGGTAGCAGGATTTAACAACATTAGTAATTCACATTTAGATAACATTCCAGAACCAATAGATTGTGACTGTTTAATTGCTGGAAATAGTAATGAAGCTAAAGCTCAAGTAAAAGAATTAGTTGAAAAACTTCCTGGAGTAAGATGTATTGATTGTGGTAAATTGGAAAAAGCAAGAATGATTGAAAAAATTACACCGTTACTCATAGGTTTAAACATCAAATACAAATCCCATTATGGTGGATTAAGAATAACTGGAATAGATTTTGAATAAATCTATTCAAATCTTTTTTTTTATTTTAAACTTATTTTTTATAATTATTTTAAACTTATTTTTTGAAAAGTTTTACCTGAATATCTTTTTTAACTCTCAGAAATTCATATAGCAGATGTCCATTTTTTTACAATAAAATTACTCTCAATTCAATACAATAAAAGTTCAAAAAAAAATTATGAAAGGGGGGTTATTTATGTTTTTTTCGAGAGATTAAATGTTAAGGGGGTCAAAATTAATCGGGAGGTTAAATGAGGGGGGAGGTTAAGGAAATTTGGGGTGATTAAGGAGATTTTGACTACTATATTTGTAATGAGTTACCAATATGAAACTATTAAATTACAATGCGTCATCACCCCTTTCATTAGTTCTGATTTTAATTACTTCTTCAACATTTTTGATGAAAATCTTTCCATCACCAATGTGTCCTGTTTGTGCTGCTTCTATAATGGTATTTACCACTTCATCTACAGCATTATCATGTACTACCGTAACAATTTTTACTTTTGGAAGAAGATCTATCCTGTAACTTTTTCCACGATATTTCTCTTCAATACCCAGCTGTTCTCCTCTTCCTTTGACATCTATTACAGTAATTCCCTTACAGTTTACTTTTTCCAGTGCTTCTTTTACTGCATCCAATCTTTCATTTCTTACAATAGCTGTTACTTCTTTCATAGTATCATATTCCTATTATAATCTGTAACCGAGCTCTTCGTGTTCTTTTACATCTAAACCTTCAATCTCAGTTCTTTCATCTACTCTTATTCCCATTAGTTTGTCAATTACTTTAGCTATCACATAAGTTAGTATGAATGAGTATGCGGCTACTGCAACTATACTTATTAGTTGGATAACTACTTGTTCAGGGTTACCACAAATTAATCCTGCTACTCCACCGATTGCTGGTGTTGCAAATACTCCGGTCATTATAGCTCCCCATGTTCCTGATAAACCATGTACTCCAAATGCATCTAATGCATCATCGTAACCAAGTCTTGGTTTTAAGTATGATATTGCGAAGTATGATACAAATACTGTTGTAAATCCTATTACAATAGATGCAGGTACATCTACAAACCCTGCTGCAGGAGTAATTGCTACAAGTCCTGCTACTGCACCTGTTGCTGCACCTAGTACTGTTGGTTTTCCTGATTTCCATATATCTATTAAAATCCATCCAATCATTGCAGTTGCAGCTGCTACGTTAGTTGTTATTAAACCGTTTGCTGCTAATCCGTTTGCTGCAAGTGCTGATCCACCGTTGAATCCAAACCATCCGAACCATAGTAATGCTGCACCTATTACAACATATCCTAAATGATGAGGTAGTAATCTTTGATCTTTCCTTGGTCCTAACACCAGTATTAATGCAAGTGCTGCTATACCTGAGTTAAGGTGTACTACTGCTCCTCCTGCGAAGTCCAATGCACCTAATTGGTATAGCCATCCTCCACCCCATACCCAGTGTGCTACCGGTACGTATACTAGAGTCAACCATATCAATACGAAAAGCATCCATGCTTTTGCTTTCATACGTCCTACTACTGCACCTGAAATCAATGCAACAGTAATTGCTGCGAAGGTTGCTTGGAATGCAACGAATAATAATTCAGGTATTCCTGTGTCTGGATGAAGCATATCCACTCCTATTCCTGCTAGGAAGAAATTCGTTGGTGCTCCAATAAATCCACTTATTGTTTCTCCAAATGCAAATTGGTATCCAAATATTACCCATATTACACTTGCAATAGCGAATGCTGCTAGAGATAAGAACATCGTGTTTAAAACGTTTTTCTTCTTACTCATACCTCCATAAAATAATGCTAACCCCGGAAGGGTCATAATCATGACTAATGCCGTGGATATTAAAATCCATGCAGTGTCTCCTGTATTTAGTAACGATTCTGCTACCACTAAAAATCCTCCATGTATAATTAATTAATTTTTTCGGTTATGCTTCCTTTAGTTATATTCTTTTTTTTATCATCATTATATTTTAATAAATATAACGGAAGTAGGAAATACACTTCCGATAATAATAGTTTAACATATCTAGTATATAAAGCTTTTGAAAAAATTCTATAACAAAAGTGTGTATAAAAAAAGTTTAAAGAAAGTTTAAAGATTAAACTTTCCTTGGTTTATTAAAACAATTACATATTTTTAAGATATACATCTTGTAATGCTGCAACTCCTGCTCCAGCTTCAAATTCGAAACCAAATTCTTTAAGTGTCATTTCTAAGCAGGTGAAAGTCATAGCTAATTCTTGTAATCCTGTAATACCCATGTGACCTATTCTGAAAATGTTTCCGCTTAAGTGATCTTGACCACCAGCTAATTCAATTTGGTATTTGTCTCTCATTGTTCCACGTAATTGTGAGTCAGTTACTCCTTCAGGCATTTTTATACCTGTTAATGTGTTTGAGTAATCTCCTTCACGGGCGAATAATTCAAGACCTAATGCTTTTGCTGCTTGGCGTGTTGCTTCTGCACCAGTGTGGTGACGTTTGATACGAGCATCTAATCCTTCTTCAAGAACCATACTTAATGCTTCATTCATTGCATATGTCATAGATACACTAGGTGTGTAAGGTGTTTGTGATTTTTCTCCGCTTTTTCTCATCTTTTTCAAGTCAAGATAGTATGTTGGAGAGTCTACTTTATCAACAACGTTCCATGCATCATCGCTTAAAGTAATCATACTCATTCCCGGTGGTGCAGCAATACATTTTTGAGAACCTGATAAACAGATGTCTAATCCGTAATCGTCCACTTTTACAGTATCTCCTGCTAGTGAGGAAACAGTGTCCACTACGAATAAAGTATCGTAATCTTTCATTATTTCCCCTACTTCTTTGATAGGGTTTACTACTGCAGTTGAACTTTCGTTGTGTATCATGGTAAGAGCTTTTGCATCATTGTTTTCTTCCATTACTCTTTTTATTTCAGCAGGATCAGCTGCTTGTCCCCAAGGTACGGTAACTTCGATTGATTCTCCACCAAATACTTCGGTTAATTGTTGAAGTCTTTCTCCAAATTTTCCTCCAACAACGTTAATTACTTTGTCTCCTTTTTCAACAATGTTTGCAATTGCTGCTTCCATTGCAGATGTTCCGGAACCTGTAAAGAAATATGATTTATTGTCTGTTTGGAAAACTTCAGACATCATTGCTGTTGTTTCGTCTAAAATTTCTCCATATGCTGCTCCTCTGTGATTTGTAATTGGTCTTGCCATAGCATCTAAAACTCTTTTAGGAACAGTGGTTGGTCCAGGAATCATTAATAATATGTCTTCCATTGGGAATATTCCTCCAAAATATATTTATTATAAACGTTTATTTTAAATATAATAAGACTAGTAAAAATATGCTCTAATATTGAGATATTTGTTAATTCAACTAAACTTACTATGTAGATATTTTTGTTTTTTATACTTTTTTAATGTTGTTATACTGGTTTAACTTCATTTTTCTGATTAAGTCTATTAGTAAGTTTTGAGATAATAATTATTACTGATGTATTGATGTGGTCTAATGTATAATGATTGGAAAAATTGGTATCGGCAGATATTGGATGATTTTCATTTCAGTATTGCTGATGACAAGCGTTCAGCAAAAATTTTGGATGAAAAAATTAATAAACTAGGTAAATTTGACATATCTCATGTAGATTTTAAACATCAATGTATTGTTTTTGGTGCTGGACCATCAATTAAAAAACATATAGCTTATCTTAAAAGTAATGTTGATGTTGGAAGTTATACTTTAATTGCAGCAGATGGTGCAACAACTGCACTTTTGGAAGAAGATATTATTCCGGATATTATAGTCACCGACCTGGATGGTGATATGGGTAGTATAATTGAATCAAACAGGATGGGATCAATATTGTATGTCCATGCTCATGGGGATAATATTGATAAAATAGAAAGGTTTCTGGAAAAGTTGGATAAGATTATCCCAACATGTCAATGTGAACCATTTAATAATTTGGAAAATTATGGTGGATTCACTGATGGTGATAGGGCTGTACACATTGCAGTGTATAAGTTAAAAATGAATAAGGTTGTACTTGCCGGGATGGATTTTGGAGATTTTGTTACCAGTTACTCTAGGCCAGAAATAGGTGTTGAAGTTAAAGAAGCAGATGAGTTTAAGAAAAAGAAGTTATTTTATGCTGAAAAAATAATAGAATCGTTAAAAAAAGAAAATGTTCAAATTGAATTCATAGACTTAGCTTATTCAATTTGATTCCCGTTTCACGTGATATGAAAATGATTTTAGTAGAAACTTAACAACATTAATTATATTTTTTTTATTAATACTTAATGTTGTATATATTATTATTGTTTTTATTACATAATAAATACTATCAAAAAATTATTAATAATTGCTTTATAATTTATTAATATTATTTAAATTCTATAAAAAAAGTCCCTTAAAAAGAAAAATAAATAACTGTGACTAGTGAATAAAAAGGCATTCACATCACAATTTAAATAATTATATGTGTTTGTGGGTACAATTAGTTCTTTGTATTAAGAGTCTTATATATACTTAGCTGTATTCTGTTAAAGTTCTCTTAAATTTTGGAATATGATTTTAAAAGTTTGTATATTGACGAACCAAATTATTTCCCCTGCAAGATTCTGGAATATGTTGGTAATTTAAAGAATAATCTGCAGGAAATAAAATTCAAAAAAAGATAACTGTGAATCTATATAATTTGTATATAGAAATTATATGTATTATCACAATAAAAATAAATTTGTTCTGTGGGTACAATTAATAGTTGTGTCAATCTTTAATATATACTATGTTCAAAATTTGTTAAATTTTACATTAAATTCATTAAATTTTTCTTGTATTGGAAAAATATTATTTTTTTATAATAATTCTTACGATGTCATGATCGGATAAAACATGTTCTAATCCGACTTTTTGACCAGGGAATTTAACAGAGTCTCCCCATACTTTAGCATATTTGAAATTTTTAACGAAATCTCTGTGTAGCTTATGTGCAACATCTTCAATTGTAGAACCTTTACGGATAATTAACGGTTCATCCATATCTGCTTTTTTTCCTTGAGGTTTGAGATATAACCTTATCAAATCGAGATCGACAAATATTCTTTCTTTTAATTCTTCCATCATAATACCATCGTCTGCAGAAACAAACAATGCATTAGGTAATTTCTTTTTAAGTTCATCAAGTTGTTCCTGGCTGGCTAAATCTATCTTATTTACAACAATGGTCATTGGAATGTAAGCACGATTTGGTTCCATAGCATCAATAAATCTGTCAATCGTAACGTCTTCTCTTAATACAACATCGGCACTGTGAATTCCATATTCACTCAGTATGGAATGAATGGTCTTATCATCAAGATGTGTTAATTCAACTGTAGATACAATGTTTAAACCACCCATTTTCTTCTTGGAAACTTTCACTTCAGGTCTTTTCTCATTAGGCCGTACACCAATATTTCTAACTTCTTCTAGGATAACTTCCATATGTTCCGGTTGGAAAACATCCAGAACCATAATGATTAAATCAGCATTTCTGGTAGCGGATAATATTTCACGACCTTTACCTTTACCTTTACTAGCACCTTTGATAATACCAGGGATATCTAAAATTTGAATCTTGGCATCTTCGTATTCCATGATACCCGGAACAATATCTAATGTTGTAAATTCATATGCTCCAACCTTAGAATTTGCATTGGTTAAATAATTTAAAATGGTGGATTTACCAACGGAAGGGAATCCTAATAAAACGGCTGTTGAGTCACCACTTTTTCTGACTAAGAACCCTTCACCCTTTGTAGAAGAACTGTTACGTTTTTCAATCTTTTCTTTAAGCTGAGCAATTTGTGCTTTAAGTTTACCGATATGGTGTGATGTTGCCTTATTTTTTTGAGTCTTTTTAATTTCCTCTTCTATCTGTTTAATTCTATCTTCAGCTGCTGACATATTATTTCACACCATTTATTTCATTTTTAAAATAATTTTTGTATAATATATTACTATGTTTTTATTGCTTTTTATTATTTTTGATATTCCCCTTATTTTCATGTATTGTATCTAAAATATTTTTTATTCATTTTTTCTTTTTTAATTTAATTTATTCTTTTCAATTCTTGGTTGATACATATCTATTTATATTTGTCTGTATATAATATGTATAAGAAAATTACTTGTTTAATGTTTTAATTAATTATGATTTATGGGTATTTTATAAAAATATAATTTATTATTAAATTTTATTAAACATTGTATAAATTAATGTTCATATTTGTAATTTTAATTAAACATTTTTTTACGGAAGTAGGGGGAGATTAAGATATGTCATATAAAGTTACTATGGAGAAAAAATTGGAAAAAAAATTAGAGGAAATACAAAGTGTAAATTTTAGAGAATACACGTTATTTGCTAAAAAAATTGAAGAAATGGCTAATCATGCTCGTATAATGATGAACCATAGAAAAAAATTCAATACCTTTGAAAAACCATTACAGGATTTTAAATGGGTGGAAGTTAATGATAAAATATTAGTTTTTAAGCTTGATCCAATAAATGAAGAAATGCATTTATGTGATTATCTCCCTAGAAATGAAGTGTTCGAATAGAACTAAACTATTATTTTTTTTTAAAAAAAGTGTTGAGAATGTAACAAAATAATGCTACAATTCTTTCCAAGGTTTAATATATACTCCGGATATTAAACCGTTTTCCAGTGAACTATTGGTGATTATTGTTGATAATATGTAAATTAAGTTCATGAAACCAATTTTTTCATCGTCAACTTCAACATGACTGTTGCATACTTTTAAATCATTTAATTCTGCATCTATTTGTTCGGTGATTTTTAGATATTCTTCTTTGGAAAGTAATTTACTTTCATTAATTGTTTCACTTGATACTGAAGGTGATTGTACCCATTGTAATTCTAAATCATCTTTATTGTTGTTGTTTAAATTGTTTATGGCTCTAACTAATAGGTAGTATAAGTTACCAATTGAAACTTCCTGTTTGTTTATTAAAATTTTACCCGGAACTCTTTTTTTGGCTTCAATCCATTTGGTTAATCTGTAACAGGCGTTCTGTAAATCTTTGACTGAGATGAATATTGGTTCTGCTTTTTTGATGAAAAGCTTTGCAGTTTCGGTAGCAGGAGCACATTCATCATTTCCACCATAAATTACATCTAATCTGTATTCTGGGCTGTGTAAATTGCTAAAATCTATTACTTTGGAGAATTTACCATTTTCTATTACTGAATTGATGTGTGTTTTATGGTTAATTTTTACTGCAACCCTACCGTTTACAGGATTATTGTTTTCATCCGTTACTTCAAATTCAATTTTTCCTTTTTCCCATTCATTAACTGTTATGTCCTCTAATTTAATTATGGAATCCATTTAATTCACCCTATGTGCTTATTTAATCGTATTATCGTGATAAATATGTATAAAAATATCAGTAATTATTATTAATATATTATTTGTCTTTTATCTGTTAATATAGTATTGTTTTTATTAATGATATGTGTTTTATTAAAAAAAATAATTATTGCATGGGTTATTATTAAAAATAGGTGGGGGTTAAATGATGTGGAAATATTGTAACAGGGTTAATGAAATCATTATTAGAATTGGTATTGCAAGGTATAATATGCTGTTTACCGATAGTTTATCTTTTTTATAGTATATTTTACTTTCCGAATTGTATCCTCTGCTTGCCATACTGGCGTATACACTTTCTCCACGTTCATAAGCTCTTAAAAACATCATGAGGAACAGGTAACCTACTTGTTTTATTTTCCATAGGTAAGGAGTGTTATTTGTAAGTGAAAATCCTCTGCTTGCTTGTGCTCTTCTGATGGAGTTTAATTCATCGTAGAATAAAAATATGAATCTTACAAACAGTGAGAATATCATTGCAAATTCGTTTGGCATGTGTAATCTTCTGAATGCTTCGGCAATATCTTTCATTGGGGTTATGTAAGAGAATAACACGATTGAGGTTATGCTGATAACCAATCTTGCAATCAATAATTCTGCAAATAGAATCCCCTGTAACGTGACATTTATTCCAAGGGGCAATGTGTATAGAATATCACCAGGTTGGATAAACGGTTGGAATATTGCAATAAAAAACCCGAAAGGTAATATTAACAGGACTCTTATCAAGGCATCTTTCATGGATATTCTGCTAATCCAAATCAACAGAAGCAGATATATTTCTAATGTCAAAAACACAAGATAATTGGATGAAGTAACTGCGAATAAAATTATCAATATCAGAACGATTAATTTGATTCTACTATCAATGTTGTGTAAGATACTATTTTGATTTGACAGCAGTTCCTGTTTTTGTAATTCGTTAATACCTACCAAAATACAATCTCCTTATTTTTAACTAAATACTAATTATGTAACTAATAGTATTAAAAAATAGTACAAAAAAATAATAGATATTTAATCAATATTTTATGATTAAAAATTAAAAATAAAATTAATTGTTTTTATATCATATATTTTGTAATACTTTTTTATTTCTTATTATGAAGTCTATTAGTTATTATATTCTTTTTATTATATAAATTATTTTATAAAAAAAATGTTTTTTAGGGGTTATTTATTATAAAAATTAAGTGTTGATTTTAGAAATAATTATTAATTGATTTTTTGGTATTACTGAATGATATTATGGGAGGATAATTGTAATAATTAAATACAGGGTATAAATATAAATAAAAAATTTGTAATAATTTGTTGTCATTTTGGGTATTGCAAATAACGTGATAATCTCTAATGACAATAGTAAAAAAAATAGGGAGGTGAAAAGTTAAAAAACTTATTTAACATTCAGTTCATCTTCAGAGAACTCTTCGGATTGTCTTGATACAAGACCGTTCATTTCTTTTTCTTTTTCGGCGTAGAAGTCAGGGTCGTGTATAGGACAACATTTAAGTTTTGCATATGGTGAGTATAAATCTGTAATCTCACTTTTGTTTATGTCTCTGATTTCTTTCAATCTTTGTAGGATTGTAAGTACTGTTCCGTCATTCATCAGTTTTCCTAAGAATCCAGGTCTGGTGTTTTCTTTTTGCATTATGAGATAAATGATTTTTTGAATAGTTAAAAGGTCAAGTCTTTTGATTAGCTCGTGGTTGTTAATATAGTTCCAACCTTTTTCTTCCCAGTCCTTAAGGTTATCGAATGTTTTGTAAATGTTTTCTTGATAAAGATCGTCTTTGAAGAAGTCAGCCTCATCATCATAGATTCTTTGACCACCCTCAACTTTCATGAATTCGTTGCTGGTGTCTTCAAAGTATGGTAAGTATTCAAGAATAATGTCAACATTATCGAGGTTAGGGAATTTGAATATGTTACCGAATGATTTGTTAAGACCCATTTGTAATGTTTTGTAGTCAAGAACTTTGATGTGTGATTTTTCATCGTTGAATAATGCGTGATCCCATACAACAAGAATGTTACGTATATCTTCGGTTGCTTTACATTTGTATTTGATTTGGTTGTCGGTGATTCTTTCAATTTCAAGCAGTAAGTAACTTATACGTGTAAGGTTTTGTGCCTTAACGGAGTTGGTCATACGTAGACATATGTATGGATATTTGAGTAACGGTTTGAATTTTGCAGATAACTCTTCAGGTAGGTCGTGGAAGAAAATTTCCATTTGTGTGGTGTGTTCCATACTGTTTTCTTCAACTTGGTAGTAATATTGGGCAAGTTCAGGTACACCTGCTTTTTTAAAGGTGATGGTACCGTGTGTTGTTTCAAGAACTTCAAGTGTGTTGAGTAATACGTACAATTCAAAGATTTTATCGTTACTCATAGCAACAAGAATTTCTTTTGTGATTGTGTTGTATAACTCAATTTTACTTGGGAATACAAACAGTTCATCGAATACTTCATATGATCTTGCAAGGTTGAACTCTTCATCGGTATTCTTACATGCAGTTTCTAATAAGTAAATGTCAATGATGTCCGGAGTTTCAACACTACTGAATATATCGTCTTTAAGTAGTTCTGTGATTTTCTTCTTATTTTCTAGCAGGTTTTTGTTGATTGCTTCAAGTTTATCGGCATCAAAGTTCTTGTTGTTGATGTTTCCTACATCAGCATCTCTGACGTTTTCAAATACATATTTAACTAATTTTACAACATCAGAATATGGAGCTTCTCTTAAATCTTTGCCTTCGAGTATTCCTTTAAATTTATCAAAATCATTGATTATTTCTTGTGTTTCAGGAATGTTTAAGAAATAATTATATTTGAAACTAAGTAATTGGTTTACGTTAATTTCAATGATTTTGCTCATAATTTCTGCTTCGTCTTTAAAGATTTTTGTAAATAAATAGTGGTGTAACCTGGTTTCCACATAGTTAAATACAGTTTGTCTATCATAATTAGTCCATATTTCTTCTAATTCTTCGGCCATAAAAAACACTCCATTTTTTTTAAGAGTAATTTAGATATATTTAATTTAATTTTAACTAAAATCTTTTATTTATCTAATTATAGTTATTTTTATATTTAAAATAATATTTAAGATTTAGTTTTTAAGAAAAAATTATTAGTATTAAAAGGAGTTTAGGTAAAAACTTATTTAAGTAAGTTTTTAGCAATATCATGTGCTTCCTCACGTTTAGAATCGAGTTCTTCAAACATTTCCGTTAAGAGTTCAGTAGCACATTGTTTACAGTTACCGCAAAGAATTTCACCGGATAAACATTTGTTTCTTATATCCTCCAATTGTTTATCGTCATCGACCAGGTGGTATACAAGTAATTCATAGATGGAACATTTATCAGGCTCTCCACCAAGTTTTTTCTGTTCTTTAAGGCTGTCACGTCCACCTGTCTTTGCACTTTTAACCTTTTTGGTGGCATCTTTTATTGAATCGGTAAGATAAATTGCAGTTTTTGGCTTGCTGCTGCTCATCTTTTCACCGGTAAGTCCTGTCATAAATCTGTGGAATGTGGCGGAAGGTTCAATGAAGCCATATTCTTCATTATATTTTGCTGCCAGATCCCTGGTTAGTCTGATGTGCGGGTCCTGATCTGGTCCTACAGGTACTATGACAGGTTTTGGTCCTCCATACTTTTCTAATTGCGGATGAAGAATATCGGCAACCTGGAATAATGGTGTGTAAATATGGGCGATATTGGTACTGTTGTCAAAACCGTAAATACTTCTCATCTGGCTGAACGTTACTTTTTTTCCAATTAAATATGCAAGATTCTTCACATCATCATTTTCAGACTGAAGATACAGGTGAAAGTTATCTTTGGTAACATCAAGTCCGAGTGCAATATAGTTTTCTATATACTCTTTCAGTGCCAACTCTCTTGACTTTTCTTTAGAAATACCACGTGCAGCATATGCTTCCATGTCCGCAATAGAAAGATAAATGTCCGAACCTTGCTGCTGATACCATTTTAATTGGTCCACTACCATTTTATGACCTATATGCATACGCCCACTAGGCATCATACCGGTCATGGTGGCAAATTCCTTGCCGTTTTTTAATGCGTCCGTAATTTTATTGTAATCTCTTTGACCGAAGATAATTCCTCTGGTCATCAGTTTACTAGGGTTTGGAATGTCATTCACAACATCCTTAAATGCTTTAATACCAAACTGTTCTGTTAATTTTTCATAATCTATAATTGAAGAACCCCATGGATCTATCATGTCCATATAATCAACTCCCTATTTCTTTTTTATGGTCTTGTCCATTCAACATTATAATATGTAATGTCATATTCGTCGTCAACTACTGCAAGTAGTAACGTTTTTCGTACACCATGAGCAACTCTAACGTAACTGGAGAAGTCTCTTACTTTGATTTCCTGCTCTTCTGATAATATTTTCACAAGAAAATTAGAGTGGCCATCACCGGGTGCATGGCCTCTTTCATAAATCCTAAAGTCACTACCGTATTTAAAACCGGTTTTTACTATGTAACCTCTGGTACGAAGATCTTTATATACAAGATAATGGGAAAATATTTGTTTTTTTCTTATAATGTTGGTCATATCCTCAATACGCATAATCCCTTCATCATTGTCATATATTTCAATTTTATCTTTTTCAAGCAAATATAATGCTTCAATAAAGGATAATTCAAGACCCGAATCTGTTAAATTTCCATAATAACGTTTATTGTATAAGTTATGTGCATGTTCATGTTTGACAATTACCCTGTCATTGGTTATTTCTGAATACATTGGAATAATAACACAACCCTATAAGATTTTTAGTTCCTTTAAATAATCTAAGCTCTTTAATACCTGGTGCATAGTGTTTACTTCAATAACGCATATGTCATCATATTTTCTTTTTTCCAAAACTTCAAATATATGTTTGAAATCAATATTATGAGTACCTAATGCATCATGCATATCAAAGGATGAATCATTATCACTCAGGTGGATATGATGAATGTCGTCACTCCGGAACATTTCATCAACACTGAAACCATTGTTATGTGCATGACCTACATCCAAAGTGATTCCTGAGTGTATTTCGTTTTCAATATCGTAGTATAACGCTTCAATGTTTGTATATAATATTCTTTCAATCTGGGGCATATTCTCTACACACATCATAACACCATAGTTTTCAGCTTCCCTATTAAGTTGCTTCAAAGATTCAAGATTGTATTCAAGAATCTTTTCAGGAAACTTCAAAGCCATTACAGGTATTGCTCCCGGATGAACAACTACTCTGTTGGCACCTAATTCATTGGCTTTTTTGAACGAATCAATCATCTCCTCTATGGATGCCTGTCTAATTTTATCCACGTGTGAAGAAATATTGATATCACTCATTGCAGCATGAAGACTAATGCCAATATCATAACTGGAAATATCGTCACTTGTCACGTTTTTATAGGGATATTCATCAATAATCTCCAAATATTCTAATTTATTGCCGGTAACAAATTCAAGAATATTTTCTATCTTTGCCGGATATAATCCTAATGTAGAAACACTGATTTTCATGTTATTTTGTCTCCTAGAATAATTCTTCATTTCTTAAACGTGCATAAACAGGTTCATCCTTTTTCATAGCCTTTATGATAATTTCTGCCATTTCAATGTCCTTTTTAAGTCTTATATTGGCTTTTTTACCAACTGTTGCCGTAAATAAGTATTCATCTTCAACAATAATGTCATAACTTGAACCGATATCCTCTTTTAAGAAGTTCAATGATAGATAATTACCAGAAACACTTACATTTATCGGTGTTTTATTGTCAATATCCTTTATGTCCAGTTTGGAAACTTCAATACTTATGCCTGCTCTTTCTTCAATTTGTGCAATTGTTCTGCCATTTTTACCGATTACAGCACCAGTATGGTCTTCATCAATTTCCAGTAATGCCCTGTTCTGTGATATGAGTGAAACTTCCATTATGGCATTAGGAGCTACACGGTTAACCTCTTTTCTAATGACTTTTTCAACAATCTTGCTCACAGGACTTTTCTCTTCTTCCTCATTATTTGACCTGTTGCCGGTTTTGTTCACATCCATTACAATGGTTTGTTCACCGTAGGTGTAGATTTCATAGAACAATTCACCGCTTTCAAAGTCCTTGATTTCAATTACTGGTCTTGCAAGATCTGCTTCCAACATTCCACTAGGAACTTTAACGGTTAATTCTATGGAGTATACAGTATCAATTTCTCCGTTATTGATGTAAATCGCAGTATCTATAACTGAAGGTATAACTCCCAATTCTAGTCTTCCGAGGAATCTTTGTACTGCATCTATGGCTCTGGTTGCATGAACTACCCCTATCATGCCCACTCCTGCCAATCTCATATCTGAGTATATTTCAAAATCTCTTGTTTTTCTTACCTCATCAAATATTGTAAAGTCCGGACGTACAAGTAGCAATATGTCTGCAGTATTTTCCATGTCACCTTCTAATGGTGCATACTGTGTAATGTTATCGTCAAGATTCAGATCTCTTGGTGATTCCATTGTTTTAACAATCTGTTCCATATCATAGTAGTAATATTCTGCCAAAGCCTGTGCAAATGTGGATTTACCGGCTCCTGGTGAACCTGCAACCAGGATACCCCTTGCCTGATTTGATAGTCTTTCCAGCAGTTTGTCCGAAACGTTGTAGTCATCAAGATCCAATTTGTTTACAGGTTTTATTGCAGTAATCTCAAATCCATCGGAAAACGGAGGTTTGGCAATTGTTACTCTCAAGTCACCAAATTGGATTACCGTTGCACCTTTTTTATCAATCTCTATGAAACAGTCATGTCTTAGTTTTGCTTGTTCAATAACTTCCTTTGCTATGCGGTCAAGGTCTTTATAGCGTAGTGTCATATAGTCTATTTCCACTAACTCTACCTTTCCTGGTGTTCCACGCTTACCTATTGGTGTAGTGTTCTCTCTCAAGTGGACACTTGACATGTTTTCCAGGAAGAAACTTTCAAGTTCCGTTTTACTTTCGATTTTTACATCATAATCTTTCTGATGGAAGTATGTTTCAATTCCCTGGGCTTGCGCTATATCATTTTGTAGTTTGTCACTAGTTACAAGTACTGCATTGTATTTTCTTGCAATGTCACGTATCATTGCATCTATTTCTCCGCCTCCCGCAATTGAAATTTCATCCAGTTGCGGTCTTCTTCCCACGAAACTTAATGACAATTCTCCTTCATCACTGAGTTGCCTTATTTTTTTTATTTCATCAATACCAAGATATCCTAAGTCTTTACGTCTGTTAGCATGATTTTCTATCTCTGATAACACTGCTTCCGGTATCAATACTTCAACGTCATCATATTCCTCTTGAATAATTTGACAAAGCATCTGGTCAATTAGTATGCTTGTATCTGGGACGATTTTTGTCAATTTTTCACCTCCACATTCACTTGTAGATTTCGTCAGGATTGAATACTTTTTTACCTATGTTTTCTAGTTTTTCATTATCCTCAGATAATTTTTGGTAGAAGCATGAGTAATGGCCAGTATGACATGCTCCACCATTTTGTTTAATTTTATAGATTATGGCATCCATGTCACAGTCGAATAGTATTTCCCTTACTTCTTGTGTATGCCCACTTTCCTCTCCTTTAAACCATATGGCATTACGGCTAGTACTATAATAATGAGCTTTACCACTTTCAATTGTTTTATCGTATGCTTCCTCATCAATAAAGGCAACCATTAATATTTCATTGCTTTCATAGTCTTGTGCTATGGCTGTTGCCAATTTTTTTCCGTTAATTTCATGTCTAAAATTAGGTTTAACCATAAAAAAACCCCTGCCTAATCGGATAACTTGTCGATAGCATCAGATAAAGGAATGGTTTCTTGTTCCCCACTGGCCATGTCCTTGAGTGTTACGGTATTTTCTTCAACTTCGCTTTGTCCAATCATAATTACATTGTTGATGTTGTTATTGTTGGCATAGGATAAGTTTTTCTTTAACTTTTTACCCTTAAGGTCTATGTCGGTAATGATTCCTGCATGCCTTAATTCTTGTGCTACCTTTATTGCATCTAATTTGAAATCTTTTTTAACAGGCACAACCAGTACCTTGCTGATATCATTTGTTGGGGCTTCAAGGTTTTGTCTGTGGTATGCTTCCATAATGCGATCAAAACCGAATGCGAAACCGGTAGATTCAACTTCCTCTGAATCAAAGAGTGCTGTTAGATTATAAGTTCCACCACCGGTTATCTGTTTTTCGGCACCGAGGTCAGGTACATAAATTTCAAATACGATTCCTGTATAATAGTCTAATCCGCGTGCAATAGACAAGTTGACGTTATAGTCTTCAAAACCAAAGGTTTCCAATACTTTTAATGTTTCAACAAGCTCACATACTGCATTGTAACTGTCTTCAACACCTTCAACTATAGGTTTAAGTGCTTCCAACTCGCTGCGGGAACCTTTAACATTAATTATTTCATTTATCATGTCCTGGTATTCCCGTTCAATGTTGCATGTGTCAAGCAGATTATCTAACAGTTCATAGTCTTCCTTGTCAATACTTGCTATGATTTTTGTAATATTTTCACTGGACACATTCAGATGGTTAAGTACGCCTTTGATTATTCCGAGGTGTCCTATTGCAATCTCATAATTTTTGATACCGACTTGGCTTAATGCATCATTTGCCATTGCAATGATTTCTGCTTCATTGTATACTGGAGTACCACCAATTACTTCAACACCGAATTGCCAAAACTGTCTGAAACGACCAGCCTGTGGTCTTTCATATCTGAAACAGCTACCAAAATAGTACATTTTCAATGGTTTGGCGGCTTTCTGGAGGTTATTGTTGTATAATCTTGAAACACTTGCAGTAAGTTCTGGTCTTAACGCTAAGTCTCTGCCACCCTTATCCTGGAAATGATAAATTTCTTCTTTAATGCCTTCCCCACTTTTTGTGGTGAATAATTCCAGATCTTCAAAAATAGGAGTTTTTATTTCCTTAAATCCGTAACTCTCTACAACACGCCGAATGGTGTTTTCTACATATTTCCTTTCTTCCATGTCCTCAAACAGGAAGTCTCTAGTTCCTCTAGGTTTATTAAATTCCATAAATAACAACTCTAAAATAGTATAATGATTTTGCTTGTCAAACCATTATTTCCTTTTCTAACAAGTTAACACATAGGAATACTTACACATAGCTATACTAGTAGTATGGATAAACAAACCAACATATTACATTGGTAGAAAAACAAATCAATCTATAGCAAGATAAACATCCACTTAAACAAACATATCTGTATTATTATATGTTTACTTAAACAGAGATTTATGATTACTTACAAATTATATTAAATATATATAACTAATTATATAAGAAAGTTTACTTTGAAATTAGGAAGGTATAAAATCATGATTACGGGAAAAACAAAAGTAGCTGGAGTAATAGGTCATCCAATAGAACACAGTATGTCACCTCCGATGCATAACAATGCATATAAACAATTAAATATGGATTATGTTTACGTAGCATTCCATGTATTGCCTGAAGATATAGGAGAACTAATCAAATCATCCAAAGTTCTTGGGATACAGGGATTGAATGTTACAATACCTCATAAGACTACAGTGATTCCATATTTGGATGAGATAGATGAAACAGCAGAAAAAATAGGGGCTGTAAATACAATACAATTCAAAGATGGGATAGCAAAGGGATATAACACTGATGGAATAGGTGCAATAAAATCAATACAACAATACACTGCACTTAAAGGAAAGGATGTTTTGATAGTTGGGGCCGGCGGAGCATCGAAGGCAATAGCTTTCACTTTAATTAATGAAAAAATCAAATCATTAACAATAGCTAACAGAAGCAAGGAAAATGCACAGAAACTAATAGACAACATAAAAAAACAAACCACCTTTGAAAAAATAGGATATCAGCCTATAAATGAAGCTGATGAGATTATTGGGGATGTTGACATTATCATAAACACAACACCTATCGGGATGTATCCGAAACATGAAGTAGAACCACCAATAAAAACGGATAAAATCACGGATAAACATATTGTGATGGATATTATTTATAATCCTCTCGAAACGGAATTATTAAAACAATCAAGATTGAATGGGGCTACAACAATAAATGGAACTTCAATGTTGATAAACCAGGGGTTGGTTTCTTTTGAAATATTCACAGGCAGAAAGGCAAGTTATGAGTCCTTTGAAGAGGCGTTGCTGGAACAGTTAAACAAAGGATGATTCTTCATGGGAAATTGATCTATTTTTTTATTATTTTTTAAAAAAAGGTTTAAAGGGAGTTTAAGATTATCATTCATAGAATAACTCTTCTATTGTTGCTTTAAGAGTTTCTAAAGTTTCGGAGTTATCTGTATGTTTATGATAATTATTTTTAATATTTTTTCTGTACTCTTCCACATTTTCAAGGAAATTGTCTAGAATTCTTTGGTTAACATTGTCATGGTGTTCCCCATATCCTAAACGGTCAATGTACAGTGCATTAAGTATTTGTTCGTATTGTTTGTTTACAGGAATACTTAAAACGGGTTTTTCTAATTGTAAAGCTTCAGTAATCAATGAGAATCCGCCATTGGTAATTACACACTTTGCATTTTTAAAGTCTTCAAATAATTGCTCTTCCTGGAATGACCTGAACAACACATTATCTTCACGTTCATCCTTATGGAATCCGTATACAATAAATTTCTTATCGGGATTCTTTTTGAGTAACTCAATTAGTTGAGTGTTGGAATCACTTGTCTGGTAGACCAGTATATGATCACCAACTTTAGGTTTCAGCTTAAGGATATCATCCCTGACGATTGGATCCACATATTGTGTGGTTTTGGTATTCTTCAGTGTTGGATAGAAATATGAGTATATCAGTGTTCTGTCTGCCCTTTGTATGAATGCATGTACTACCGCTTCTGCAAATATCTTGTCTTTGGCATATCTTTTCGGCGAATCATATTTTGCTTCTGTTATGACATGCATATTATCAATAGACAATAGGGGTAATCCAAGAATATGTGATAAAAGGTTTGCATAGAATTCAAAGTCAGAGATAATGATATCCGGTTTGAACTTTTTGGCCAATTTGTACATCTTGTTGATGTTGTTTTTCAAGTCACTCGGAGCATCTTTCATGTTGTATACAAATGTTTTTTTATAACGGGCTCTATTGTTCTCATACACCGTGTTAAATCCGTTTATTTCATAAACATTGTCGAATTTGTTGGATAAGTACTGGTATGCCCTGTCACTAGCAAAGACTATTATGTCGTATCCCTCTTTGATAAGATATTCGATAACTATAGCACTACGAATGGCATGACCCAATCCTTCACCACACAACGAATAGAATATCCTGTTTTTCTTTCTTTGAACACCATGTTCAAAACTGTAATCCAATTCGGCTAAAGTTGCTTTTTTTCCGACCATCTGTTTTGCGGTACTTCTGGCATATTTGAGTGTAATGTTTTTAAGACCCTCCTCCTCCAACCGTCTTGTTGAAATTAAAAGTCTCGGTTTGTCAAGAACTTTAAATCTGCTGATTTTTCCTATACGTTCAATGTAATCGGTGTCTTCTCCAAAATCAACATGTTCATCAAATCCTTCAACTTTGTCATGCAGTGATTTATAAGTTAATATACCGTAGCAGCCTGCACCGTGTGGTTTAATCTCGGATATAATCTTTGTCATGTAGTTTGCAAATTCATGTGAAATCTGGTTGATAAATCCTTTCTCTAATGGTACAATCTGTGTAATGGCAATACCCAGGTTATGTAATTCAAACTCCTCAATGGATGATGAAATGTAATTGTTTGTTAAAACAGAGTCTGCATCAAGGAATAACAGCAGTTCTCCTTTGGCTACTTTTGCACCATTGTTACGTCCTGTAGCAGGCAAACCCCCTGGAACCACTTTGCAACCATATGATTCTGCAATTTCCACGGTTCTGTCTGTTGAATGTGCATCCGCTATAATTACTTCCATATCATCAAAGTTCTGTCTTTGAATACTTGTAAGTAGGTTTGGAAGAAATTCCTCCTCATTATAAGTTGGTATTATTATACTTATTTTCATAGAAACCACTTTAAATTTAAAACATTGTTGATTTTCATTTACATTGAACAATTTGACTATTAACTCTTTTTGTTTTTTATGAAATAAATATTTTCAAAAAGAGTATATTGTAGTATGATAAAATAAATTATTAACAATAAAATGGAAAGTGTAAATTATGGTAACTTTTACTAAAGAGGAAACTAGGGACATAATCATTGCAGTAGTTGCATTGACAATATTGTTTTCGATATCATTTACAAGGCCAATGGGTTGGTCTCTGGATTCTTTCATGCTTTTTATACCAATCTCTTTTGTAGCGGTAGGTATAGGATTTATATTACACGAACTAGGACATAAAGTAGTTGCTCAAAGATTCGGATTCTTTTCAGAATTCAGAAGGTGGGATTATGGATTAATTCTTGGATTTATCACAGTAATGTGTGGATTCATGTTATTTGCACCTGGAGCAGTATACTTCGGAGCATACGGTAGAATGGTAACTGATGAAGAAAATGGAAAGATATCAATAGCAGGACCTGTAGTTAACATAATATTGGCAATATTGTTTTTAGCATTAACATTAACATTAAGGCCATTCATAACCTTTGACAACGGATGGTATATGTATATATTATTATTGACCCTGGTGTTGGCATTCAATGTAAACAGTTTCCTAGCACTATTTAATATGATTCCGATTCCACCGTTGGATGGTTCAAAAGTAATTCGATGGAATTTGCCGATATATTTAATCACAGTTTTAGTGGCTGGATTATTAACATACATATCCTATACCATAACTTTGGTATAATATTTCTTTTTTTATAATTTTTTTTTATTGTAAACATTTTTTTTAGAAAAATAGAAAATTAGGAATGATTTCTTCTCATTCTCATTGTCGGGTTGTCAAGATATGAGTAGAAATCCCAGGACATAAACGTTAAGTCCGATTTTCCCTTAAATCTGGAGAATATTTGCTGTATTAATTCTTTATCGGGGGTTGAACAATTTAGGGTGTATGTTGTCATGTCACCATTTACCTCTATGTCTGTAACATTGAACTCTGTCATATCAACTTCTTCTGTCTGATTAACAACAGTTAATGTGTGACAGTCTATGTTACTTCCGCCTACTTCAATAATAATTCCCAATAGCAATATGTATCCTATGATTACTACCGGATTTATCAAGTGTTTGAAATGTATCTTGTCGTTGGAGAAGTACACAATCAGCAGGAACAATGTTCCAAATAAAAACGGTTGTGAAAATATTCCTCCATCAACCAATCCTATCAATGCAACAGTTAATGCTACCGATCCAACAATCCGGTGCAAGTCTCTCATATTACTTAGACCAAGAATTCCCAGAACATAAGTTATCGGCCACACCACTACAATTACCAATGCATAGGGCATTGAATATTGAAGAATGGATGATCCCGTGTTGATGTGGGATGGTACAAAGTAATTTGCAAATATTCCCAGTACCGATTTGTATACATGGGAGTGCATCGGGCTGGTGGTACTGGTATTTGGGCTCATTGATGTCAATATTGTGAAGAATGAAACTCCAAATTGCTGTCGGATATGCAGTTCAATCAACAATCCGAATAAGGCACAAGCAATTAGCAATATCAATGAGATTTTCATATACCTTAAGTGGTAAGTCTTATTTTTGTATATCTTTTCACGTAAAGGGTTGTTTTGTCTTATAAATTCTATGATTATCAGTGTTATTCCAAGTAACCATAAGAACAGAACGGTTTTTCCCTCGGAGGATCCTTCAAGTAATGGCCAAAGTAGCTGTGTTACAAGGGTATCTATATAATTTGTGAAAAGGATTATGAAACCTACCAGTATTAACAGTATTCCACATATTATTGATAAACTGTTTGAAGGCTTAAATTTGTTTACTTTAATTTTGAACCCTCCATTTTAATAAAAAAAAGTTAAAGAGGTAAAGAAGGTATGAAGATTATTGTGATAAATCGAGCATTCTTTGAATTCCTACTCTTGCTTTAGCTGCAATTTCGTCATCCACGACCACTTCATATTTTTCTTCTTTAAGTGCGTCACGTACTTTTTCGAGTGTGATGAGTTTCATGGTAAGACAGAATGCATCCCTTCTTAATGGATAGAACTCTTTATCAGGATTTTCTCTTTTAAGTCTTGTTGCAAGGTCTATTTCAGTACCAACAACTAACTCTTTTATTTCAGGATTTTTTGCTAGTCTAACCATTCCACCAGTACTTTCAACATAGTCTGCAAGTTTTCTCACGTCATCATTACATTCAGGATGTACAACGATTTTTGCATTAGGATAATCGGTTCTTGCCTGTTCTATGTCTTCCGGTTTGAACATTGTATGTACATAACAGTGTCCATCTTCAGGTACTATGATAGGATTTTTACCAGATGCTTGAGCAGCGTATATACCTAAATTGTGGTCCGGTGCAAAAATAAAGTCATCGCCTTCTAGGGATGATACAATTTTTCCTGCGTTAGCTGAGGTACAAACTATTGTTGCTTCACTTTTAGTTTCTGCTCTACTGTTAACGTATAATACAACTTCACTATCAGGGTGTTCTTTTTTTGCCTGTACAAGTTCTTCTAATGAAATCATATCTGCCATTTGACAGTTTGCCCTATTATCAGGCAACAATACCTTTTTATCAGGACTGATAATAGCGGCGGTTTCAGCCATGAAATTTACACCACAGAATATAATCATGTCAATTTCATCAATTTTGCTTGCTTTTATACATAATTCTAATGAATCCCCAACAAAATCTGCGATGTCCTGTATTTCTTTTGGCTGGTAGTTATGTGCCAATATAATGGCATTTTTCTCCTTTTTAAGTTGTTCAATTTCATTTATAATTTCATTAGTCATACTCAACCCCTTCTTTTTTTAAAACTCTTTGAAATTAATATAATTTTCTTAACATAAATAATTTGTTAGATTATAGCATCATCTAAGATATTTTGACATTCACAATTCAAATTATCATTAGTATTTTTAATAGTTTTTGTAATTATTTGAATTAATTTTTCTTCACAATCTTTCATTGCATCAACTACTTCAGTAATAGTCAATTTATTCGGTGATATTGATGCCGCATAATTTGTAACTGCACAAATACTGGCATAACACATTTGTCTTTCTTTTGCAAGTACAACTTCAGGTACTCCTGTCATTCCCACAACTTTGCCGCCAATGAGTTTGTAAAATTGTATTTCTGCTCCAGTTTCAAATCTTGGTCCTTCTGTAGCAATATAAATACCATATGGATGAACTTCTCCGGACTTCAGTAATGTTTCTCTTAGTGATTGGCAATATGGCTCTGTACAGTCAATGTGTACAACTTCTTCATCATAGAAAGTGGAAATTCTATTCTGGGTAAAGTCTATAAAATTGTCCGGTATTAGCAAACTACCCGGTTGAATATTGGTATCCAATGAACCTACAGAATTGGTAGCATAAATCTGTCTTACCCCAATATTTTTTAATGCTTGTATGTTGGCTCTATAATTGATTTTGTGAGGGGGAACACTATGTCCCTCACTATGTCTTGGAATATATGCTACTTCTTTGTTATCGATATCAAGTATACTGATAGTTGGTGCAGTACCATACTCTGTATTGACTGTTTCTTCACGAATAATTGGATAAGTGTCTTTGAGTGAGCTAGTGCCTGTTCCACCAATAATTCCAATCATTTAGGATTACCCCTTAATTACACCTAAAGGTTTCATTTGTGCTACTAGTTTACTTATTCCTGCATCATGAGCAGTTTTAACTACTGCATCCACATCTTTATAAGCGTTAGGTGCTTCTTCAGCAATAACCGGTTGTGAGTTGGCTTTTAATATAATTCCTTTATCGGATAATTGTTTTTGTATTTCTTCTGGTGAAAATTCACGTTTTGCACCGGATCTACTGAGTACACGACCTGCACCGTGTGCAGTTGAACCGAACGTTTCTTTCATAGCATTTTCAGTACCTGCCAATACATAGGAACATGTTCCCATTGTACCAGGTATAAGTACTGGTTGACCAACATCACGGTATTCCTGTGTAATTTCTTTACGTCCAGGACCGAATGATCTTGTTGCTCCTTTTCTGTGAACGTATACTGTTTTGTTAACCTTACCGACTTGGTGTCTTTCTTTTTTAATTATGTTGTGTGCAACATCGTATAGTACATGCATTCCAAGACTGTCGGCATCTTGTTTCAACACGTTTTCAAATGTCTCTCTAGTCCAGTGCTGAATCATTTGCCTGTTGGTCCATGCATAGTTTGCACCTGCAGCCATAGCTTGAAGATATTTCTGTGCTTCATCAGAGTCTATAGGTGCACATGCAAGTTGTCTGTCTGGTAAGTTCATTTTCAAACGTTTTGCAGTTTTATCCATTTCGCGAAGGTTGTCTGCACATATTTGGTAACCGCAACCCCTTGAACCTGTGTGGATTAATATAACAACTTGGTCTTTTTCTAATCCATAAACTTGTGCAGTTTTTTCATCGTAAATATCTCCGACAGATTGGATTTCTAAAAAGTGGTTTCCACTACCAAGTGAACCTAATTGTGGTATTCCTCTTCTTTTAGCTTTTGTGCTTACCTTATCAGGGTCTGCTCCTGCCATACAACCGTTTTCTTCAAGGAATTTTAAGTCTTCTTCCCATCCATAACCGTTTTCTATAGCCCATTGGGCACCATTTAATAATACTTCATCAATTTCTGATTCTTTCAAATGTTTAATACCGTTACTTCCAAGACCTGATGGAATTTTCTTGAATAATTCATCAACCAGTTCCTGCATGTGTGGCTTAATATCTTCCTCAGTAAGGTTTGTTTTGATAAGTCTTACTCCACAATTAATATCAAAACCTACTCCTCCCGGACTGATGATACCGTTGTTTTCGGCAAAGGCTGCTACTCCTCCGATACTAAATCCATATCCGAAGTGAATGTCCGGTAATCCAATTGATCTTTTCTGAATTCCTTCCAGACATGCAACATTCGCTACTTGGTTGATTGCAGTGTCTTCAATGGTCTTAGCGGACTCATCATCTAAGTATATACGAGCAGGTACTCTCATATCTTTTCTTGCAGAGGATGGAATTTCATACACTCCATCTCTTATTTTTTCTAAATCGTTTTTACCTACCATGTTTTACACACTCAGTTAAATTATAATAAATTATAATAATTTTTATTTTTTTATCAAAATTTTTATCTATTATTAAGGTTTGTATTTTTGAATACTTTTAATTTGTGTTAAGGTATGCTTTATAAGTCTAAAATGAATTTGATTTTATAGGTATTATCCTTTTTTTCTATGTTCATTTCATGGTATGTGATCGCTTTTACTTCGGTCTTGTAAGAATATTTGTCAGTACTGTAAGTGTCACCGGATATTTTTCCATGTAAAATGTATTCGTCACTGTTTTTTTCTATGTTGATGTTATATTCTGATGCCATGAAATTTTCACTATCAAGTAGTATTAGCAGTTCGGTTATCCAATCATATAATAATCCGTATTCATCTTCTGATTCTATGACTATTTCCTTTGTAATTTTTTTTTCAATTTTTTCAATGTCTGTGATCAGGTTTAGTGTTCCGAATGCGGAGTTTTTAAATGCATCAGTAATGTTGTCGGATTCAACTTCTATGCCAATATCTGCAGTTGTGTCAAAATATTTAAAGTTAGGGTTGTTGTCATTCATGTTATCATTTATGTTTTTTTATCTTAAATCTCTTATTTTATTTTTAAATTATTTATTTTTTGTTTATTTTTTTATTTTTTATTTGGATGTGTTATTTTTTATTTCTAAAATTTTAATTAAATTCTCTTTGGTTTTTAGAAAGTATTTCTTTGTTAGCATGTTTTTTTAAGTTTTATTGTTGTAGTATGTGTCTGTTTAAATCTGGTTTTATTTTTGTTTCTTTTTATATCGTTTTATTATGGTTATTATATTGTTTTATATGATTTTTTTTATTATTTTTTTATTTGTTTTATTTATTTTCTTTTTATGGTATTTTAATTGGATTTCCTCTTTTTTCTCTTTTTTTATATTTTTCAGTACTTATCATTTCCCCCTTGCTTTTTTGATGATTTTTCATAATAATTTTGTTATTTGTATTATTTTTGGGGGTATTTTTCATATTCCTCCTTCCTTTACTTTTCAACGCCCCTCTGTTTTTTTGCTGTTTTTTAATACTATTGCTTTGAAAAGTTAATACTTTTTCATTAATCGAAGATTTGTTTTCATGTACACTGGATGGTATGTTTCTAAATCCCCATATTTACTTTTCAGCTACTCCCATGATTACTTCTCAAGACCCCCTATTACTTCTCAGGAGGGCTAAGATGCCCTTTATATTAACAGAAGTAAATAGAAAAAGTATGGAAACATGATTAAATCCGTCGAAAAATCCATCTCCTCGGATTTTAATTTTTTTAAGTATAGGTGATAAAAATGTTTGAAAATATTAGAAATGACAGAATCCGGACACTCGAACCAAAAAGAGATCTATTAATCAATGATATCAATCTTCAGGAGGTAGATATTACAGCAGTATTTACAATTATTGCAGTAACGGTAATGTTCTTAATCTCCATGAAATTAGTGATGATTCCAACCATGTAATTAACGGCAAAAAAAAATAATCTTCCATAGTAGTGATACTAATGTCAATATTCAAAATCCCTAAAAACGATAACAAAAATAAAAACTCAAAAAAGAAAACCGATTTCAGTGATGTAAAAATCTTTGATACAATTCTTTTCAATGATTATTATATTATTTATTAATTATTTTTTTTTAAGGTGACAAGTCATGATTCCCCTAAAAATCTCTGATGAATTTGAATATAACAATAACGTCAGACAATCAATAAATTACATATTCCTCTATGAATATTCAACAAGAATAGAAACTTCCGGCAGATATATCAGATACATTTCGGAGTTTTCAAGTAGCTATGTAAATTTTCTTAAAAGACGAAGAGAACTATTAAACAACACCATGAATTATAGTAAAAATATTAAAAATACATGAAATTTCAAAAATAGGAATGGAGGGGTGATGAAAAAAATATTTAATTAAATCTGGTTACTCTACTTTTCTTTTCAGATAAATTGTTTCTTATCTCTTTACCATCGAATCTTAATGTAATATAGCGGGAATTACCTTTTTTTCCAATACCGGTATAAGTAGTATCAATCAATCTTAAAAATTCTAATTTATTAATAAGACGATTATATGTTGCGTAACTAATCTTATTTTCCCTATTGTATAATTTAAACAAGTCTCCAGAAGTAATATTGTCTTCTTTAACTCTGGTGATAAATTTTAATAAATGTTTCTCTTTATCGGATAATGTCTCCAACACGTATCTTAAACTTATTCCCTCTGCGGAATTAAATGCCTTTTCAACATCTTCCTCTTCAATTACACGTGCAGCCCTAATTTCTGCATTGTTACCACTCATTCTTAATAATTCTATACCAAGACGTAAGTCACCATGATCCATAGTGTAGTCAGTTATCATTTCAATTAATGATTCGCTTATGACATTTGGGAAGAAGCCAAGCTTAGCTCTTTCTTTAAGGATATTATAAGTTTCCTCGTAATTATATGGTTTGAAGTTTATTTCAGTAGCATTGAATATTGAACCGACATTTTTATCTAAAACGTGCCTAAAATCTATGTCGGACAGTACTGCAAATATTCCTGTACGCACTCCATTGAATGATTCGTGTGCCCTTAGTATATCATAGAATATTTCACTTATCATATTTCCCTGGAACAGGTGATTTATATCATCTAATGCAACAATCAATGCCTTTTCACTGTCATATAATTCATTCATTATGTTATTGTACACTCTGGCAAATGGAACTCCGGTTTCAGGAGGTGCATGTCCAAAGATCTTTTTATGTATCTGACTGAATATGTCAAATTTTGTTGAGTGTAATTGACAGTTAACATATACACATATTATTTCATCATCACAATCTTCTTCTGCCATTTCAAATAATTTTTTTATGGCGGTAGTTTTACCGGTTGCCGGCGGACCTAATATTAGATTGTTAATTGGTTTTCCGCCCATGAGTGCAGGCCTTAGTGAAAAAGCCATTTCTTCCATTTGTGGCTGTCTTAATTTGAAGTTTTCAGGCAAATAATCTGAGTTAAATACTGTTACGTCTTGAAATATTGTTTCATCGTACATCAGGATGTCGTTCAAATCCATTCTATTTTCTCCCCCATTTTATTAAATTATACTTCCTACTGCAAATGATATAAATGCAATGAACATTGCTATTTTCATATAAGTTGATACCTTGTGTAAGTTTTCTTTTGACTGGTCTTTAAGTGCAAGGACTGCCGAGTATATGAATATTATATCCGCAACTAATACAATAATCATATAATAAACTGAAAATACTTTGTAAACGTATAATACTGGACTTAATATGCAGGTCAGTACATCCAATATCACTGCGATAATCACTGCATTTTTTATTCCGTATTTTATAGGTAATGTGTTGGAATCCTCTTTCAAATCACCTTCAATATCTTCACTATCCTTAATTATTTCACGGGATAATGTCATCAGGAATGCAAAGAATCCTAAAAAAATACCCAGATTAACATCACATGTAATCAGACCACCATATACGAATGTCAATCCTGTAAGCAATGCAACACATATATTTCCAATAAGACATCTTTGTTTAAAATCATAGGCATAAACAATCATCAGTACAGAACATATAATTACGGTAACTCCATTTTCAAAGGAAATGAAAAATCCCAGAATGCTTGCTATTATAAATAGTATTAAGCTATAATACAATGCATTTTCTAGTTTAATTCGACCGGAAGGTATGGGTCTGTCGGGCTTGTTGATCTTATCTATTTCATAATCACAATAATCATTTATTGTATTTCCAGCACCTGTTGCAATAAAAACGCTAATGGCACCCAAAACAATTCCAAAAGAGTATGTGTGTCCTATTATAGCCATCAGAACAACAGCAATCAAAGCCATAACAGCATTGCCCGGTCTTAGAATTTCAACATATGAATTCATATTATTAATCACTTGAGTCATTTATTAAAAAATATTTTATTATATATTATTATTTAAGTCACTTTTTAATTAATTATTTTTTGAATTCTATTATTTTTTTTAGAATTCTTTGATTTTTTTTTTTGATAGGTGAGTTAATAGTATTTTGAAAAGAATTTTCATATGATTATAACAAATATATTATTATAGTTATGGTCTCCCCTGTTCGAATTATTTTTTTTATAGGACTTTCTTAACATAAAGTATATATTATAGTAAAGAGATATTATTTAATAACTAATTTTTAACATACTTAAAACTGTGAGCGAATGAGTATCACTCATTAAGGAGTTTTAAATTAGAATATTTTTTATTATAT
>CADBRM010000029.1 GCA_902797085.1 uncultured Methanobacteriaceae archaeon | reverse complement strand
GGGGTTAATTTAGTTTACTTTGTATCTGAGTAGTCCTGCGATTCCACCGAATGCTTTGTCCAGTTGTGTTCCTTCCTCTGTTTCTATTGAGATTACTTCTACTGCTGTGTTCACTTCTTCTGCCAGTTCAATGAGTTCTTCTGCAGTTTCCTGTGTCTGTGTTATTTTCATCTGTTCTCCACATTTTTGGCATTGTTTTTCCGGAGCTTTTTGGTGCTGTTTTGTTGTTATAACTTCTATTGTTCCGCATGCAGGGCATTCGTATGTCTGTCTGTTTGTTTTCAGGTTTTCTGATATGAGCAGTGTTTCTACCGCTCCCATTTGTAGGTTTTGTCTTACTTCGTTTTCACCGTATGTTGACAGTCCGCTTTCTGATATCAGTCCTGTCAGGAATTTTCTCATGAATTTCTTTTCTTTCATGATGTCCATTTCTTCGAGGGTGTCAGCCGATTCATCCAGTACTTCTCTGATTCCGAAGTCTCCTGTGTATGATGTGTCTACGATGTTGATTATTTTGTCCTTGATTTCATAGTGGAGGTAGTCTCCTTCAACGAAGTCGTTTTTTGTATGTCCGGGTCCACCGATGAGCACTCCTTTGAGTTCGTCTTTCAGAGGGAGGTAAGCTTCATCCACATATCTTCCTATACGTTTTAGGAATTCGTGTGCTGCAAGTTCAATTACTCTGTCGAACCTTCTCTGTGATTGTCCTCCTGCTTTGTGTTTTCCCGGCACTCCACTGGTAAGTGTTTTCACTACATCTATCCTTTTTCCTCTTACTGTTGCTATTGTTGCCTCTTTTCTGTCTAGAACCACTGCTCCGTATACTTCCTTGTATTCTATGATTTGCTTTAGCGGTTCTATGAAGAATTGGCTGTCGCAGTGGTATATGTATGTTTGTACAGTTTCCGGTGGTTCGAATACGTATGTTTCCATTTTTTCAGTTCCCGGTCCGCCTCTAGGAATCATTCCTACGAACATTACCAGTCCTTTTGGTGGTGCTGTCGGAAACAGTTTTAGTCTTTGGATGATTACTTCTATTGCTGATTGCACGTTTTTCTTTGTGGTTTTACTTTTGATGTTTGAACTTTGTCCGATTTCATCCACCATCTGTTTTCTCACGTCACTTATTTGTTTGTCAGGTGGTATGTATACGCTTACAAGTTCTGTACCTCTTCCTTTTTTGTTTTCTAATTCTTTGAGGGTTTTCTTTACTTCGTACATCTCTTTTGATGATACTTCACTCATAATATTTTTCTCCTGGAATTTGTTATGAATATGTTATAGTAATTATTGGATTTCTTTGTTGAATACATGTTTATGGGGCTTATTTGTTGTTTGTTCTTTTTTGGTGTATTCTTAGGGTGTGTTAATAGTTCATATTAATCTTATCCAATATTTTTAAAATTCTTTAAAATAGTATGTTATTATATTTGTTTATTAGTATTTTAGTATTTTTTGTTTTTTTATATCTTTTTTTATCCTATTTTATAGTTAATTATAAGAATAAATTTAAAGATAAATTATTATTAATGAATAATTTTTTAGTTATTTAACTAGTGATTATTAACCGAATTTATGGAGAAGCTTTTGATGCGAATAGTAATTACAATAGGTGGATCTATCTTACTTAAAGAGTATGATAATAAGAAGTTTGAAGAGTATGCGAAAATTATCAAGGAAATTAATGAGGAACATGAAATTTTCATTGTCGTTGGTGGCGGCAGACCGGCACGTGATTATATTGGTGTTGTAAGGGATATGGGTGAAAGTGAATCCATTTGTGATGAGATTGGTATTCAGGTTACCAGAATTAATGCTCGTTTACTGCAGTTAGCCCTTAAGAACTGTTCTTATCCTGCAATTCCTGAAAATTTCCATCAGGCACTTGAGTTTTCTGCTACTGGTAAAATTGTTATTATGGGCGGTACTGAACCTGCTCATAGTACTGATGCTGTGGGCAGTATTCTTGCGGAGTATGTCGGTGCAGATCTGGTTATCAATGCTACCAGTGTCGACGGATTGTATGACAAGGATCCTAATAAATTTGATGATGCCGTGATGTTTAGCGAGGTCACCACTGCAAAACTGATGGAAATTGTTTCACAAAATGATACAAAGGCCGGTACTTATGAGTTCATCGATAAGACCGCTATTGAAATTATTAAACGTTCCGCCATTAAGACGGTTATCGTGAACGGTAATAATCCGGAAAATGTTAAAATTGCAATTACTGAGCCTATTGGTACGTTAATAACTAGTGAGTAAGTTTGGAGGTTAAGTTTATGGTTGTTGAAGCCCACAGACATTGTGCTATATGCGGTAAACCTATTCCAATGTCTGAATCTTTCTGTTCCGATCAATGTCAGGAACAGTTCCAGTTAAGACAAAAACAGGTTAAAAAACAGCGCAACATGTTGTATGTTGTCATTGCTATATTTGTTATTGTCTGGTTAGCTTTTATGTATTTGAGATAGTTAACCTTTTTTAATCCCCTTTAAATTATTTTTAAATATTTTTTTTCTTTTTCTTAAAAACTATATGTTATATTAATTACATAGTATTATACAATCGATTAAATGTTAATCGGAGGAATAATATACAAATGAAAAATGCATTAATTAGGGTAGTTTTAGATATTCTAAAACCTCATTCACCTTCATTACCATCTTTTGCTTTGTATTTGAGTAGTCTTGATGGTGTGGACGGTGTCAACATAACTTTAATGGAAATCGATAAGGATACAGAGAATGTCAAAATTACTATGGAAGGACAGGATCTTAACTATGATAAAATTAGGGAAGCAGTAGAACATTACGGTGCATCCATCCATAGTGTTGATGAGGTTGTTGCCGGTAGAAAGTTGGTTGAAGAAGTAACAACTCCTCAAGATTAGTAACCACCTTTTTTTTATTTTATTTTTTTTATAAGAATTTTTTTATGGGTTTGATTGTCATGTCTAAAGGAAAAATTACACCAAATAATATTTTACATTTTAATAAGAAGTCTAAAGTTGAAGAAGATAGGGATTGTGACGGTATTACTCTTGACAATATCCTGGAAAGGGCCAGCAGTGACAATGTTTCTGACGCTTTGAAAAATTTGTATGGCAAAAGCGGTTTGCTCAAATATGTCAAGCCGTTAAGCAATGATTTTAAGGTTGCAGGTTTTATCCGGACTGCTGAAACTAATTCCAATGATTGGGGTACTGGTGTTAAAGCTATTTATTCCTGTGATGAGGATGAAATTTTGCTTATCAAATGTTCCAATAATGATTATGCTATCTGGGGCGGTTTGGCTAGTCTGGCTGCGCTTACTCATGGTCTGAAAGCTACCGTTATAATTGGTTCTTCCCGGGATTCCGAGGATATTCTTGAATTGGGGTATCCTGTATTTTCTCAGGAAATTCAATCCAGGGCAGGATTTCCTTTGAATAACGGATCTATTGGTGAAAAATTAGTTTCTGATGATCTTGTAATTGAAACAGGTGATTTTGCTATTTGTGATATGGATGGTGTTGTTATTATCCCTAAAGACAAGATTGATGAGGTTCTTTTGGAATTAAACCGCATTAAAAAATTCGAAGAGGATTGTGTAAAAAAAATTCGTGATGAAAATATTCGGATGGATGTATTGGTAGGTTTATAACCCTTGATTTTTAAATGATTTTCTATTTTTCATTATTTTTTGTTTTTAAATAATTTTTATCTTATTTTTTTAAATAATATTTATATACTAATTGTATATAGTATTTAAAGATATCCAAAAGTATTTATATTAAGACAATCATAGTATTTATTATAAATTATAGTTAAATATATATAAAAGCATAAATCACTATTGAAACGATAGATGATTAAATAATATTTATTAAGATAATCACCAAAAAATAGAACAATGAACTCCAATAACTCATAAATGTGCTAATTTTAGATTCAATAATTACATTAATTCCTATAATATCGTGTTTATTTTAATTATATTATCAAATAATTTAAATTAATAAAATGACAACAAATAAACCTAAACTGAATGAAATAGGTACAATAAGTCATATTACAAGTACAAATAAAATTATTGTACCGTCAAATAAAACTCCAAGAATAGGTTCGCTTATAGTCAATTCAAAAAATAGGGCAATAGGCAAGATTAGTGACATATTTGGAAGCACTAAAAAGCCATATATCTCTATAAAGACTAACGATAAATTTAAAAAGGCAAAACCTGGAGAAGTAGTATATCTTTCACCCCAAAATAAAAAAAGGAGGAAACGTCATGGCAGGAATTCTAAAACGAAAAAAACGTCTAGGTAGACCAAGGAAAAGTGTTAAGGATACACGAACAAAGAAAATAGACACGAAACCAAAAGCACCAAAACCTAAAACAACCAAAGCAAAAACAACAAAAACAGCCGACACAACAAAAACAGAAAACAAAAAAGAAACCACTAAAAAAACAGAAACACCAAAACCAACCAAAAAAGTAACCAAATCAAAAAGAGGTCCTGGTAGACCACGTAAGAATAAGAAGACCACTGCTGAAGACATAGAACAAGACGATAAACATAAAACAACAATCTTGGAAAAACAAGAACCTCCTAAAAAACGTGGACCTGGAAGGCCACCAAAAAGCAAAAATAAAACTACCGAAGAAGCTCCTAAGAAACGTGGACCTGGAAGACCAAGGAAAAATGCAGCTTCCAAAACCACTAAAACAGAAAAAAACACTGAAGAAGCTCCTAAGAAACGTGGTCCTGGAAGACCAAGAAAGAAAAAAGACGATTCCAAAAAAGAGGAAAAAGAGGAAAGTAAAAAGGAATCCAAAAAACAGCCTAACCCATTACTTGAAATCATGGATAACTTCCGTGATGACAATGATGATGACGAGGAAGATAGCTCAGGAGATGACCTGGGTGACTTCATGTCAGATGCAATGGGTGATGCAGATGTTATCCTGCAGGAAGATTCCGACATAGAATTAATGTCCAACTCCGATTTGGATGTTGAGGAAATAATAAAAATCGACACAACCGATTCTGAAGAGATAGAACGTGAACTGGAAAATCTTTCAGGAATCTCCGAAAAAGAGCAGATGAAGGAAGACGTTGCCGAGATGGAGAAAAAGGAAACAATCTGTCCTGAATGTGGTTCAACCAAACTTATCAACGATCACGAACGTGGAGAAGTGGTGTGTGGTTCATGCGGACTTGTTATTGATGATAACATTGTCGATATGGGTCCTGAATGGAGAGCATTCGACCATGAACAAAGGGATAAACGTACCCGTGTAGGAGCTCCAATCACCTACACAATACACGATAAGGGATTGTCCACCATGATTGACTGGAGAAACAAGGATATTTATGGTAGGGATATTCCTGCAAGAAACAGAGCCCAATGGTACAGATTAAGAAAATGGCAGCGTAAAATCAGAATCAGCGGTGCAACTGAAAGGAATCTCGCATTTGCTTTGAGTGAACTCGACCGTGACTCCTCAAGACTGGGGCTTCCAAGAAGTGTACGTGAATCCGCTTCCGTAGTTTACAGAAACGCTGTGGAAAACAAACTCATCCGTGGACGTAGTATTGAAGGGGTAGTGGCAGCATCATTATATGCCGCCTGCCGCAGATGTAAGGTTCCAAGGACACTCGATGAAATCGCCGATGTTTCACGCGTAAGCAAAAAAGAAGTGGGAAGAACATACAGATTCCTTACAAGGGAATTGCATATAAGACTACCGCCTACTTCACCAATAGACTATGTTCCTAGATTTGCAAGTGAATTGAACCTATCCGGTGTAGTACAGTCTAAAGCCATAGAAATCATCAATCAGGCAATGGATAACGGTTTAACCAGTGGGCGTGGACCAACAGGAGTTGCTGCAGCTGCATTATACATAGCCAGCGTATTGCTTGGAGAACGCAAGACCCAACGTGACGTGGCAGATATTGCCGGAGTAACTGAAGTTACCATACGAAACAGGTATAAGGAACTAACCGAACAATTGGATATGGGAGTTAACCTATAGTTAATTCCATACTTTTTTTTTATTTGTGATGTATCTGTTCATTTTTTAGTCTTATGTTTTGTTTATGGCAAACAATATATTATTGGATTTATTCTATTATATTGCTTGTTTCACTGTTATATTGTACTTTAATCAATTCTTTTTTTAATATAATTAAAAGTTGCTGATGATTATTTACGGTCTGTTTGGAGACTAAAAGTTAATATATCTTGAAAACAAATAGTATAATGGTATTTACTGACTATACAGTAAATCATTTTTATAAATTTAATCTTGTATTAATAATTATCAAAAAATAAGAATAAATTAAGAGTTTACAAGGATTAAAATTACAAATAAAATTTATGAGGTTTTATTATGCCTATTACATCAAATATTGACAAACTTCATGAAATGCAATTGTCATGGTATAATTGGAGAAACAATGCCAGTACGCTCACTATGGTACTTTTATCATTCGTATTTGCATGTTTCACCGGTTTGATGGCACAAGTTTCTATTGCAGTTCCATGGAGTCCTGTGCTGATTACCTTCCAGACATTTGCGGTATTGCTTGCAGGTGTTTTCCTAGGAGGTAAATATGGTGGTTTCAGTATCTTTTTGTACACACTTTTGGGCGTTCTTGGAATGCCTTGGTTTACAAATATGAACCATGGACTGGCATTTTTATTTGCAGCTAGTGGAGGATATATTATTGGATTTATCGTGGCAGCTGCATTTATAGGTTACATGTTTGATCACTATGTCAACGCTAGAAAACCTGCACAGACCGTTGCATTAATGTTAATCGCAAACTTCGTATGTATATACATACCAGGTTTAATCGGATTGTACAATGCAATGTTAACAAAAACAGGTACGGCTTTAAGCATTCCCGAATTGTTGTTCATGGGACTTGTTCCATTTATAGTAGGGGACTTAATAAAAATAGCTTTGGCATCAGGTATCACAACATCCGTATTGCCTAAAGAAGAATAAACATTCTTCTTTTACTTTTCTTTTTTTTTACTGTTTCTTTATTTTTTTTGTTTTATTTTCGTATTGTCTTTTTTTTGCTGTTGATTTTTCATATTATTTATTTAAAAAAAATAGTGGTGTAGAATGGATGTCATTCTACTTTTAATGTTGCATGTGTTGTTGCATGGTGGTAACCGCTGTTTTCACCCGCCTGTATTAATATGTCATAGTTTTTCAATTCCAATGAGTCTTCTATTGTGTAGTCATATTCTACTGTTCCGTTGCTTACGTTCATGTCGGTTATTGTATGTCCTGCAATTTTTATGTTGACCTTTGTGGTTCTGTTTACCTGGTTGTTGTCCTGGTCCAGCAGCTGTGCTCTTATTTTGATTGGGCTTGCCTTGGCTGCCGTGATGTCTGATGTTTCTATGTGCTGGTAGTTTCTGTTGACTATCAGTTGCACGTCCGTTGTGGCCATTGTGTATTTGCGGGTGTTTCCTGCAATTATTGTCAGGTTGTAGTTTCCTGCTCCTATTGTGTCAGGCAGTGTGTAGTTCACATCTATTTTTCCGTCTGTAACGTTCAATTCCATTATTGTTTTGTTGCTTATTTTTATTGCTGTTTTTATTGTTCCTGTTGCCGGTTTGTTGTCATCCAATATGTCTGCTTTGATGTTTATTGTTTTGTATGCATTTGTGTTTATGTTGTTTGCCCTTATTTTTAGTGGTGCTGATGTTATGTTTAGTGTTCCGTTCCATCTTGATTCGTTGTATATTCCGTTTTCTCCGTATATTATTGTTATGTTGTAGTCTTTTGCAGAGTAGTCGTTTATGTATGAGTAGAGTATTTTTCCGTTTGTTGCGTTTATGTTTTCCAGTGTCTTCTCGTTGATTTTAATGTTTACTCTGGATGTTCCGTTTACTGTTGTGCGTGTGATTGTGTCGTATACTGTTGCATTTATGTAGATTCTTTCCCCGTTTTTTGCCACTATGTTTTTGGAGGTTATGTATGTGTTTCTTGGGTTCAGGTTTAGTGTGATGTCCTTTTGTGCTGTGTGGTATAGCGGTGTTTCCTTTGTTTTTATTGTTATGTTGTATGTGTTTGATGTGTATCTGCTGCCTAGCGCTAGTTTGTATTGGAATTGCCCGTTTGTGAAGATGCCCTGATAAACTGTTCTGTTGTTTATCTTTAGTATTGCGCTTATGTTTTCGTTCAATATGTCATGGTTTAGGTTTAATGTTGCGTTTATCAGTACGTTTTCTCCTTTGTTTGTTCTGATGGTGTTTTGGCTTGTTATATATGGCGAATTTTTTTGTATGTTAAGTCTGATGCTTCTTGTAGCTTCCTTGTAATATTTTGTTCTTGCTATGTCTATTGTTATGTTTGTCGTTTCCTCATCGGCATAGGATGCTATGTGGTGTGTGTATGTGATATGTCCCTCTGTTACCGGTACTGTTATCTCTTCTGTGCCTATAGTGATTTTGGCTGTCGTTGTAAGGTTTATTGTGTTTCCTTCGTAGTCTGTGATGTTGGCTTTTATGTCTATGTCTTCAGATGGTGCTGCGGTTATGCTTGTGTCTGTTCTTATGTATATTGTTTTTCTGTTTATCGTGTAGTTTATGCTTGTTTGGTTGGTTGAATTTCTGTACAGGTTCGTTCCCGTGTATTCCGTTTTGATGGTGTACATTTTTTCGGTCATGTTGTCCATATCGTAAACTATGTTTGCCCGGTTATTTTCAACATCAACTATACCTATTGCATTGTCATCAAGGTAAAATTTTATTGCACCTTCATTTATATCATCATACTTTGTTGAATAAACATAACTTGTTATGTTAAGTATGTTTTTATTGTTGATGAAATCGTAGATTCTTGTGGTTGTGTTGTATTTCTCCGGACGAATATTTGCAGTCATGTTTGCATCCTCAAATTTTTCCGAGCCGGTGTACTTCAGCATGATTTCATATTCGTTGTCTCCGGTATATTCCTCAGGCAGTGTTATTGTCGTGACGTTTGATTCGACATTCACGCTACCGGCCGGTGTTCCGTTCACATAGTATTCAATGACTCCATCATCAACAGTATTTTCATAGGAATATTCACGAACGTTTATTTCTATTGATCCCTGACTGTTTATCGTGTAATTTTTTATCGACAATGAATTTGGGTATTTTATGATGTTCAGCTGTGCACTCACTTGGCTTGGAGCATATTTTTGTGTACCGTGGTACTTTACCATCAGGGTGTGCTGTCCATATGCAAGGTTTTCCGGTATCAGATAACCTTCTGTTGTTGTGGTGTTGTTTACCAGAGTTGTCTTTATGCTTTCGTCATCTATGAGAAATTCCAGCATTCCCTCATCAGTCTGGTCAACGAAATTGTATATGCTTGCCCTGAGGTTTACCATATCGTTTTTGTGTGCCGTTATGTTTGATGTGTAGAGTGTTGTCGGAATCCGGTTTACCTTCAATGTTGTATGGTATGCCGCATCGTTGTAGACATCACTGTCAACGTATTCAATGTAAACGGGGTATGTTCCTTCGGGGTATTCGCTTAAGTCAACTTCAAGTTCCATGTCTGAACTGTTAACGGTTATTTCATCTGTCAGCACCCCATTGATGTAGACGTGCAGCTTTCCGTCATTCACCGCCTTGTTCGTGTAGAAGGTTACTGACTGGCTGATTGTTGATGAATGGTAGCCTGTCATGTACGGCAGGTAAATGTCGCAGTCAAGCTTTTCAACGTATACTAGGTGTTCCGTTCGTGACGTGCTGTAGAATGAGTCGCCGATGTATTCGAATGTCACTATTTCCATGTTGCAGCTTTTGTCTAGCGTGAATGACACGTCATAGTCTTCTATTTCGAGGGTGTCTATCAGATTTTCTTCTCTGTAAATGTTCAGTGTTCCGTAGTCCAGTATTTCATCATCGCTTCCCACTACGTTCAGGGTTACTTCAATGTTGTTTTCCGGGTCAAAGTCGTAGACTATGTTCTTTACCTGTGTGTTCAGTGGACGTATGGTCAGGTTTGCTGTCGTGTGATTGTTCTGGTAGCTGATGCTGTTGCTGTAGCTGACCATTATCTCGTAGGTTCCGGGTCTGTAGTTGCCTGTTCTAAGCTCGTATGATGCGGCTGAAGTGGACAGGTTCTTTACTCCCACAAGTTTCTCGTTGACGTACCATGTTAACAGTCCTTCATCTACTTCGGGGTCTGTTGTGACATCCATGCTTACAACATCGCCGTAGTTGCATTCGATGTCCTCCGTGTATATTGATATGGGTTGTAATTCGTTTTCGCCCTTAACATTATTCGTATCTGTCTTTTCCAGGGTTCTGATTGTTTTGTCTTCTTTGATACATGTTTCAGGATTTTTTTCGTTGGTCATGTCTATTTTCGCAAGGTCATTGTCTGTCAGGTTGTCTTCACTTATGCTGGCAGCGTTGGAATAGCCTGTCCCTATTATCAGCACTATGATTGCCAGCAACAACAGACAATACATGCTTTGTTTTGAATTTAACATATTTTCCTCCTTTCCGGTTAATTTTTGAATGAGGTTAATAAGGGAGATTTTAATATTTTTCATGGAGAATATTATTTCTTTAACCTCAACATTAACTTATGTTGGAGGCTTACAAATTGGCTTAAAATTATAATTTTTAATATGATAAAGGATATAAGTGTAATATATAGAAAGTGAAAATGAAATAAAAGGAAGTAGAACAAGGATTGATATTGATGGAAATTAAAGAAAAAAGAGTTCCCGAACAAAAAGTAGCATATGTACCTCATACTGACAGTTTCAGTAAGTTACCACAGTTTATTGAAGAAGTTGGAGAGTTAATTTCGGAAAATAATTTGGAAGCCGTGGGTTATCCTTACGGATCTTATGAAAACGATTTGGAGGAACGTGCAGAGAATATTCAGATGTTTGAGGTTGGGATGCCTATCAAGTCATTTGATATGGGTGGAAAACCGGCAGGACGTTTAGGTATTCTTGGTCTTAAGGAAGTAACTGAACACACGGTATTGTCTGCAATACATAGGGGTTCTCACAAGGACTTCAATGAGTCAATAAGGGAAATGGTTAATTACGCTATAGAAAATCAGTATGATATTGTAGGTCCAATTACAGAAATTTACATTCCGGCAAGTCCGGATACTCCTGTAGAAGAGACTATGACAGAAATTCAGTTGCCTGTAATTTATATGGGTCCAAAAAGAGACTGAACTCTCCCTTCCCAAACTATTTTTTTTTTAAAATATTATAAAAAGTAATAAAAAAAGTTATGTAGTATAAATAGAACTTATTTTTATTAATTAAATCCTATTATAATTAGCTAATGCTATATTTTGACTCAGGATTTTTAAATTGTGTAGATCTATTTTTCCCTTGAGAAGAATAATGTTAGTATTTAAAATATTATGAAAAGGTTCAAAATCTTTTTTAATAAAAAAATTTTGAAAAATTATACTATATTACTTATTTCAATATTTGTAGAGCTTTTCTTAATTAAATTTTAAATACCATATCATTCTTATATAGCTAATTAACTAATCATTATATTTATTATTCATTATATATAATCATTACAATTTTTTTTACTGCTGATACATATGATGATTTATGGGTAAGAATAAGTTTAAAGTGAAAATATCATTAAAAATAGCTTGTTTTCAGGAGTTTAAAATAAAATATAAAAAAAATTTGGAAAAAAAGGTTTAAACTTAGTTTCCACCTTTTGTTCTCATAATTTTCATGTTACCCATAGCTTCGATGTATTCTACTTCTCTACCTTCAACGATTTCATCTTTTAAATCATCAGGGATTGGTAAATCGATTGTTTCGTAGGTTTCTAAGTCCATGAGTTGTACTTCAGTTCCCATTAAAGCAATAACCTGTCCTACTCTCTTATCGATGATAGGTACGTCAACTTTTGCGTTTACAGGTTTTACAAGACTTCTTTTTTGGTTGTCAAAGATACCTACTGCTTCGATACGTGCTTTTGCTGCACCGTGTTTACCAGGAGATGATGTTGAGATACTGGTAATTTTTGAAGCTTCTCCACCTAATACTAAGTATTTTCCTTGTTTTAAAGTTTTAATTTCTACTACTTTAGTTGCCATTAATTTCCCTCAAATAATTATTATGATTTGTAAAATAAGTTGTTCTAAAAAATTACATAGAACAATTTTACTTAATAGTGATTAATAAGTAAAAATCATATTTAAAAAAATATTGTATATTAACATACAATTAGCTATGATGTAATTTATGTATAACCTAATTAATATATCTTTCTTTTTATGAATCTTTGAATTTTAGTCAATATTATATAACATAACATGAATAAATAATAAATGTATATGATATAACGAAGTAGTTATAATATATGCTATTAAATAATAATAAAATTAATAAATTTACTGTTGGGCTTTTTAAATTAATTATAGATTTTAATTTATGCTTTAACAGTCTCATGTATTGGTTAATTGTATTTAATCAATAATTAAACTCAAAAAAAAGGTATTAAAGTTTTTTTCATCTCTTCGCTTAATGATAGATTATATCTAAAAAGGCGATAACATGACTCATAAAAATGCAAAATATCACGATGATGAAGAATATTATTATGTGTTTAAGGATGAAGTTACAACAACAAAATATTTAATACACTCACAAATTAATGCAAAGGGTTTTGTAGAAAAACCTGATGTGGTGGGTGCAATATTCGGACAGACCGAAGGTTTACTTAGTGACAGCCTTGACTTACGGGAATTGCAGAAAACTGGTAGGATAGGAAGAATAAAGGTAGACATGACTAACAAGTCAGGTAAAACCAAAGGTGAAGTCATTATTCCATCCAGTCTTGACAGAATAGAAACTACAATTCTGGCAGCATCACTGGAAACTATTAATAGGGTAGGACCATGTGAGGCCAGCTTAAGGGTTACTTCAATTGAAGATGTTCGTGCAGTAAAAAGACGAACCATTGTTGAAAGAGCAAAGGAATTGTACAAAAACATGATGGAGGAATTCACGCCTGAAAGTTCCAGAATGATTGATGAGGTAAAGGAATCAATCAAGGTACCTGAAATAATAGAGTTCGGTGAAGATAATTTACCGGCAGGTCCGAATACTCCAACTTCTGATGCAATTCTAATTGTGGAAGGCAGATCAGACGTATTGAACTTACTCAAATATGGAATCAAAAACACCATAGCCGTTGAAGGAGTAAATGTACCGAAGACTGTTGCAGACTTGACAAAAGAAAGAACAGTAACCGCATTCCTTGATGGTGACAGAGGAGGAGATTTAATTCTTAAGGAATTACTCCAAATCGGTGACATAGACTATGTTACAAGGGCACCACGAGGTCAAGAGGTAGAATACTTAAATAAAGACCAGGTTATCTATGCTTTGAAAAACAAAACATCTGTAGACAAGATAACACAACATGCAAACTTTAATCACAGCCAACATAATTATCACAGCAAATCCAAAAGAAAAGATTACAGGGAAGATAATTCTCTGAATTATAATCAGGATTTAAAGGATGATAGGGACGACGACAACTACGATGACTTAACACAGCAACTCAAAGATCAGCTTGAAAAAGAAATTAAACAGACAGAACAGGACACAAAGAAAGTGGATGTTGAGAAAGAAGAAGTAAAAGATGACATTCCTGTGGATGCGGAACAGACTGCTGAAGAAAAACCAGTTAAAAAACAGAACAAATATTTGACTTCTTTGGATGAAATCAAGGGTACCGGTAAAGGCCGATTCTTTAATGAAAAATTTGAAGTGATTTCTGAAGTTAAAGTTGAAGATTTATATAATGAAATTAAAGGTGCCAAAGAGGATATTAATACGGTTATCTTTGATGGGATTATCAGTCAGAGATTGGTTGATTTATCAAAAGAAAAGAATATTGAATGTTTGGTAGCAGTTAAAATGAGTGAAGTTGTAAAGAAACCTGAAACCATTAAAATTATTACTAAATAAGTAAAGAAACAACATTCTTTACTTTTTTTAACCACCCATTAATGAGGAGGAAACATATGTCAAACACTTTTTTGGAAGAAATGGATTTTGAAGATATAATAGAAGATTACATTCTAGAAATGGATATACAAAGTTATTCTGAAAATACATTGAAGACATATACCTCTATATTACACAGTTTTTATAACTTTTTATTAACAGAAAAAAGACTTAAGGATGAACAGGGATTATTACGTTCATTTAAAAAATACTTACAACATTTGAAAAGGGATAAGGGAGTATCTCAAAACTATCTGTATCTGGTTACCGTGGTTATTAAGAAGTTCTTCCAATTTGCCCAACTGGACATATATACTGAAATCAAGGCACCTAAAAGAACCAAATCATTGCCTAAGGCATTGAATGAGCAGGAAGTTTATGATTTGATTCATGCCAGGGATGATGAATATGATCCGGAGAAGAGTAATCCTCAAAACATCTCACGTCTTAGAAATAAATTAATCCTGACCCTGTTATATTCCACCGGTTTAAGGGTATCTGAATTGATAAAATTACAAATCAGGACTATTGATTATACTGAACGTACTATACGTGTGCGTGGTAAGGGGGAAAAGGATAGAATAGTGCTCTTTGATGAGGCAACACTGGATCTGATACAGGAATACCTTGAAAAAAGGGGTGTCGAAAACGAGTTGTTGTTTGTCAATCAGAGAAACAACATGTTAACTTCCAGGTATATTCAGTTAATGATTAAGGAATATGCCAGTAAAGCAAACATTAAGAAAAAAGTCACTCCTCACGTACTTAGACATTCATTCGCTACACACCTGCTTAAAAATGGGGTGGATATAAGGGCTATCCAACAATTATTGGGACACAGTAACCTTAGTACTACTCAGATTTATACTAGTGTGGATATGGACACGCTTAAACATGCCTATGATGATGCATGGTTAAACAGAGAACACAATGTACGTAAAAATCAGGAATTAGAAAGTATGATGGATTAATGGTAATAATTAAAAATTTTTTTTTTTAAAAAATAGAATTGTTGAAGACTACTGTGTAGTCTCCTTCTTTTTATAATTTGGGTGATGCTGTAGGATAGGAACTTATTAATCCGTAACGGAATAATGAATAACCATATGATCCGACTGACATTACGGCTCTGGCATCATTTTCAAGTTCTGATTTTGATAGTTCCGTGCTGGTTCCGCCTGAAGTTTTATATGTTTGAAGAACAGTTACAACTTTACTGTAAACTGCTCTTTTGACTACATATGAAGTAACACTTTTTAGCCAGGCAGTACCTTCTTTATAATCATATTTATATGCCATAGGCATCATCACATCAAGATATGGGCTTAAGGCAGCATAATCTTGACCATAATATGTTAGAGTCCCCTCTTTTTCTGGAAATACTGTTCCTGAAACTATCAGATTTTTGTTATAACTTTTTATGATGTTGTGGACTGATTTAACAAAGTTTGTAATCTTTGTTGAGTCAACATTGGCTTTTGTTCCACTATAGCGTATGTAATCCAGACAAATTCCACTGATTCCATTAATTCTCATGGTATAATTTACGAAATTTTTTACTAAATTCTGTCTGGTTGCACTGATATCAAATCCGTTCTCATTTTTTAGACAGATTACCCAAGCATGAACCCGTATTTTTGTATTTTTACATAATTTGATTACATTTCTCAGGTTTTCAGTCTTATTGTGTGCGGCACTTGTTTCAATGTAAACGTCAATTATATCGGATCTTATCCATTTTTGTACATCATATGATGTAACGGCATATCCTATTCTAACAAATACTGAAGTAATTTTGCCCGGCAGTAATTCGTTGCTGATTTTTATGTTTTTCGTCAGCAGTTGCGATGAGATTTTGGCAGTTATGCTTGCCGTTCCCTCTTTTGTAAAGTTTGTTGTGAATGAGTAATATCCCTGGTTGGTGGTATCACGGGTGTTTGTTATTCCACATCCGTTTACTTTTATATTCATATTGATGTCACACAGCAGGTTTTTGTTTGTTATGCTTGTTAGGGTACTTCCGTTATATACGTTGTATAATGATACTACTGCATTGACCCTTTCATTTACTTTTGCATTGTTATCTGTGGACAATGTCATGTATAGCCAATTATTTACCGTGGTTTTGTGTATTCTGTTTGATGCTACTTTATCATTTGATCCCCACCAGTTGTAATTTGCAGTTACAGTTCCTGGATTGTTGTATATGTCGTTTCCTCCATTGTTGATTATGATGTTGTAGGTTAATGTTGAAAGGGCTTTTGAACTGAATATGGCTCCTCCGTATGTTGCACTGTTTGCTGATATATAGTTCCTGTTCATTATCAGTGTTGAATAATAATTTCTTACTGCTCCTCCGTATGTTCCGGAGTTTTTAGTGAATCTGCTGCTGTAAATTAGGTTGTTCTGTGCAGAAGTTTTAACGTATACTGCACTGCCTTTGTTGTTGTTAAAGAAGCTGTTTTTTATGTCTAGCTGTGTTTTATTGTAAGCAAATATTGCTCCTCCTGCAGTAGCATTGTTGTTGTTGAATTCTGAATTTTCAATTGATAATTTTACAATGGAGTTACTGGTAGTGCTTATTGCTCCACCATTGTTGGCCGAATTGCTGTTGAATTTTGTATTGGCTATTGTAATTTTGCTGTTTTTATTGTATATTGCTCCACCATGGTTGTTTGCTTTATTGTATTTTATTGATGAATTGGTGACTGTTAATCCGCTGCTGGAGACTACTGCTCCTCCGTTGTTTGCAGAGTTCTTGGTAAATGTACAAATGTTTAGTATGGTGTTTCCGGTGGAGTATAGGGCACCTCCATTATTTTTTGCAATGTTGTTTTCGAAGTATGTCTTTTCTAGGGTGAGCGTTGAATTAATGCTGTTGATTGCTCCTCCATTGTTTCCGGTATTTGAAATGAAAGATGATACCCTTATGGTATTTGAATTTTTGTTCTGTATGTATATTGCTGAATTAATGTTATTTGTATAGTTACATCCGTTGACAGTTATTTTTCCGGTAGAATAGAGGGAGCTTCCCATGGCTGCGGTGTTTTTATCAAATGTGCATCGATTAAGGGATAAACTTCCTCTGTTGTATATTGCTCCGCCCGTTTGTGCGTTATTGCTGCAGAATGCACTTTTTGTTGCTTTAAGTGTTCCTTTGTTATAAATTGCCCCTCCGCTATTTGATGCTGAAGATGATTGGATTTTAATTCCTTCCATGGTTAATGTGCCTTTATTGTATATTGCGCCACCATTGTTCTTTTCATGGGCATCCGTTATTGTAAATGCTTTTAATAATACGTTGGCATTGACTGTGAATGTATGTTTCTTTTTGCTGTTTATTATTGTTGTTTTTGTACCGTTACCTATAATGTTTACATTCTTATTTAAATTAATTCCGTATTCCGTGTAAGTTCCACTGCCAAGATAGATGGTACCTCCGTTGGCAACATTTTCAAATGCATTTTTTATTGTTGCCTTTGGATTGCTTAGGGTTCCGCTGTTGGTGTCTTTTCCATTGGTGCTGACGTAAACGGTATTTTTGCTGTTTTCAGTGCTGCTTTTTGTAGGTATGCTTGTGTCGGTATTTTTTGTAATTTCATGGATATTGTCGCCTATTTCCCTATTCATGCAATCTGTTGTTGTATTGTTGGGGGTATCGTATATGCCGTTTGTGGAATTGTCTGAAGCAGATACGCTGGAGATACATAGTAGTAATAAAAATATTACAAGCAGGAGGATAATCTTTTTTATATTTATTTGATTATGAATATGGGGTCACCTCTTCTTTTTTTTCTTAAGAATATAGTTATTTGTTTAATCTTTAATAAAAATTTTGTTTAGTATGGCAGTTTGCGTTGTATTTAAAAAAAGAGTTGTGGGAGGTTAGTTTCTTAATATGATGTAAATCATGTATGCTATGAATAGTCCTACAAGTATGCATCCGTCTTTTCTATTGAAGTCATGTTTGTCGTATGCTAGGATGTATGTGATTATTGTTATGACAATCATTATTATCGTATCGATTATCATGACATTTGTTGTTGCAATCGGGCATATTGAGTCTGTCAATCCAAGAATCAGCAGTACGTTAAATATGTTGCTTCCAATAGCGTTACCTATGGCTATGTCAGTTTTCTTGTTTAATGCTGCTGTTACACTGGTTATCAGTTCTGGCAAACTGGTTCCTATGGACACTATTGTTAATCCTACTAATGTTTCACTCATTCCTAAGCTTAGTGCTATATTCTTTGCAGATTCCACTACAAGATTTCCACCAAGCACTATACCTATTATACCTATTATGATATAAATTCCAATTCTGGCAGGCGTTAAATGAGTTGTACCTACAGGCATTTTGCTGCTTTGCTTTCTAGCTTTAAATATAAGGAATGTAACATAAGCAATAATTAAAATTAACAGTATGATACCTTCAACTCTGCTAATTTCATTACCTGTAAATATGAACAATAATAGTAATAGGCTGCTGCCCAGCAATATGGGAAAGTCCTGTTTTAAGGACTCTGAAGTAATGTCAATTTTATACATTACGGCAGTAATACCTATAACGGCTAAAAGATTGAATATGTTACTACCAACAACATTGCTGACGGCAATAGCATTACTTCCGCTAAGGGCGGAAGATATGGAAACGGCCGCTTCAGGGGCACTGGTACCGAAAGCAACTATCGTTAATCCAATAATCATTGACGGAATCTTTAGCTTAGTGGCCAGATCACTAGCTCCTTCAACAAACAAATCCGCACCCTTAATCAGGAAGAAAAATCCAACCAACAATAGGATAATCGTTAATATAGACATTTTATCTTAATCCTGTTCTTCGAGTAAGTGAATCTCATCTAATAAAATTGGTAGGAATGAACCGATGTCCGTAACTATGCTGATAACCTGGGCACTGCCTCTGTCTGCCAGTTTGGTTACGGATGCGTTACTGATGTCTACACATACACTTTTAATTCTTGCAGGGATAAGGTTACCTGTAGCAACACTGTGGAGAAGAGTTGCAATCATAATAACCATATCCACATCCTGAACTTCTTCGCGCATTCTTTGCTGGGCTTCCTGTGAATCTGTTATTACATCAGGTAAAGGTCCGTCGTCACGGATACTTCCTGCAAGTACGTATGGTGCATCATTTTTGATACATTCATACATGACTCCGCTTGTAAGAATTCCCTGCTCTACGGCATCTTTAATACTGCCTGCCTTGTTTATGGTGTTAATGGCACAAATGTGGTGTTTGTGTCCGTGTGCAACAAGTTCACCTGTTCTGGTTTTGACACCCAGACTGGTTCCGTATAATGCATTTTCGATGTCGTGGGTTGCAAGAGCATTACCTGCAAACAACTTGTTGACATATCCTTCCTTAATTAACTGTGCAAGGACAGGGGCACAGCCTGTGTGAATAACTGCCGGACCACCAACAACACAGACCTTTCCTCCCTTGTCCTTAATCTTCTTCATTTCCCTGGCTACTTTTTGGATTATGCTACGTGTTGGTTTTTCTGCAGAAGCTTCACTGTTCATGAATTCGAAAGTGTTTTTTCCACGGGATTTTTCTGGAGGTGCAACCCTAACACCTTTGTGTCCAACAACTACCATTTCTCCTTTTTTGATGGTGTTCAATGGTTTGCATGTTGCAGTTTTTGCTTCAGTGTCAACTATCAGCATACAATCCATTTCTATATTGTCAATATTTATCCACCGGTCATCGTATCGAATCTCTGTCGTGTAATTAGTTGTTGAATAAAAATTTTTTGGCACGGTTTTGTCTTTTTCTGATGCAACAAGTTCTACTTCATCCTCTTCGATAAGATGTGCACCAAGGTCTGTTACCATGTCTAATATTTTGTCTAATGTTTTCTCTTCTTTGGTTTCTATACGTATTCTTGCGGTACTTATGTCGGTGTTATGTTTTCCAACATTCAATTCTTCAATTTCGTAATCTCCACCCTGATCTATGATGGTGTCCATTACCTTTTGTATTGTTAAAGAATCAATGATGTGTCCGCTTAATTTAATTTTTTGAACATACATTTATTCAACATCCTTATATTTTTATTATGAATTAAAATCGTGAAATTCGTTTATACTATTATCTCTCTAAATTATAGTATAACTATTTTTTAGTAAAATTTTTAAAATTAGCTAAGTAATAGGGGGAGAAGGAAGGGTTTATTCTTATAATATACCCATTGCTTTGTTGGTTTTTAAAATAGATTTTTCTCCATCTTCTTCCAGTTCAAGCATTGCTCTGATAGCATCAACGTTTTCTGGTACAACGTCTGATTCCTGGTGAACAGCTTGCATATAGAATAATTCTCCGTCTACTACGTTAACTGATTCTTTCCATACAGGTATTTCGTAGAAGTCTCCTCTGGATCTGCCCAGGTCTTTAGCATATTCCATGAGTTCAGCAGTGGAACCTAATTTAAGGCTGGCATCCACAGGCATTACACGGTAAGCTTTTTCAAATGCATCCAGAACATCATCAGTGGCAACATCATTTTCGAGTTCTACCATAATGTTGTGTGTGTGCATGAGAGTTGTAGGTACAGCTAATGCCATAGTCATTACGTCCATGTCTTTTATGATGGTTTGTACATCAGGACCATGGTGGGAAGGAACAGTAGTAACTGGTTTAATTGCGTTAATTGGACCTTTTTTAGAATCATTAGGGTCTGCTGAACGTCTTACCATTACAGCCCTAACTTTTTTAACTCCTGCAAGATCGTTTACAGGTTTTAAAGTACGACATAATCCGGTAGTGTTACAGGATACTACACGTACGTAATCTTTTCCTAAACTTTCTTCATAGTTTGATTCAGCGTTAAATGAAGTTCCAACCGGGTCATGGTCTTCTCCACCTTCAAATATTGCTTTTAATCCTAATGGTTTGTAGGTTTCTTCCATATTGCTGATACCCACTCCACCAGGAGTACAGTCTACAACGAGGTCTAATTTTTCGAATAATTCATCAGCAGTTCCAGATACTTTAATACCTGCTTCTTCAAATTGTGCTTCTCTTTCAGGTACGCTAATGTATAGGTCATATCCTTTTTCAACAGCAGCTTTTGCTTCGTAGTCAGGAGTTCTTTTGGTAACTCCAACAATTTTCATATCATCTTGTGCAGTAACAGCATCTGCTACTCTTTTACCTATAGTTCCATATCCGTTAATTCCGATACTTTTCATAATAATACGTCCTATTAAAAAAAATTTTAAGGAATAGATTAATTAAATAATCTAATTAATTTTATTATATATTTATATATAAGATATCAATTTTTATTTATAATTATTGTAAAAATCATGATAATTTATGATGAATTAAATTAGTTTTGCTTTTTATATTCACATGAATAAATATGCTTGTCATGCTTTATTTTAATAGCTGAAATAAATTGTTTATATTGGATAGGTCGTGGTGTGGAAAAATACCTGTTGAAACGACTGTTTTCTATAAACTAATTGTCATCAAAGGCAGTAAAATAATGCAGATTCATGGGGGCGGCATAAATGGGTGTGAATAGGTAAATTTGAGAAGCAGTTTATGGTTCTTTACGATTTCTTAAAAAGCAGCAAAGGTTTTTGCCGGTTAAAATATACGTGATTGCAGGGTCTAATAATTAAAATCCGGTGCATGTTTTTGGTATATGAATTTATCACCAACCAGAATAAGGGGTATGTAGTTTGATTGTTCTGATGGATTGATGAGAGCTGTGTTGAAAATATCCTGATTTTCGATAAAAAGAGAGATTTTTTGTTAAAAAAGTTAAGGGGGGGATGTTTAATTGTTTTCTATTTCTTTGTAAATGTAGTGGCCTATTGCTCCTCCAATTCCACCCACAATAATGTAGAATATGATCATATATATCGTTGACATTAATACGTAGTTTACGTATGTCATTCCATATGAAACATACATTAATCCAATTGATATTATTGTTGCAATTACTGAACCAATGAATGCTGCCAATAATCCTGCTGCGCATCCTTCCAGGACTTCGCTGTTTTTTATTATTCCCATTATTATTCCGGTGAAGAATATGAATGGCAGTATGCTGGAACTAGCACCACTTACAAGGTAAGTAATTACAATTATTAGAACTCCGAGAGGTACAGCTTTACCTTTCGTTATGTTATTCAATTCCATTTTTTGTCCTCTTGATTTATTTCTTCTTTAACATAGTAACCTAATGCACTACCAATACAACCCACGAATGTATATAGTAATACACTTAGCCATGCATATTGTATTACGGCAATGGCATATAATCCTCCTTCAGCATAGTATACTGTAATTAAGGACACTATGAATGCTATAATGGAACCAATTAGAAAAGCCAGTACTGTGGTTAGTAACAGCTCATTCATTGTAGCTTTTTTCATTATTCCTGTCAGTATTCCTATGAACAATAGTGAGGGTAGGATTATTGTTGTATCACCTGTTAGTAGTGAACAAGCCAATATCATTAATATTATTAAAGGTATTGTTTTTCCTTTAATTATATTTTTGTAGTTTATAGTATCATTCATCCCTAAAAAAAGTTTGGATGTAAAAAGGGGTGTTTTTACATCTATTCGAGTGGAGTACCTTCTATTGCACTAATTTTTGCAGGGAAATATTCATCTACAATATATTCCAATCCATACTTGGAGAAGGACTGCTGTTCTGCTTTTTTACCTAGTTTAAGCATTTTCTTAATTTCTGTCTGCCAGAATTCTCCTCTGTAACGTGGATCTGCAGATAATTCCTTTAAACGTGCTACATCAATGTCTTTAAGTTTGTCTGTAGGTAAATCATAGTTCATAATGTCTGATGCGGTTACTCCAAGGAATTTTGCATCGGGAGTTGCAAGGTCATGGTTTACGTGTGCAAGTTTTGCACTGCCTGAGATGATTACCATACCTATGTGGAATCCCCATGGGTCTCCGTCGTTACAGATGTATACAGGTACGTTTAATTCATCACTGGCTCTTCTGATGAATCTTCTTGTTGCACGTGCTGCCTGACCTTTGAGTCCTACAATGAGGGTGTTGAATCTGTCATATGCTTTTTCCTGTACCATACGGTGGAACATCCCCATGGTTTCCACAGCAATGATACGTTCAACATTGGAATCTACAAATTCTACATCATCAACTGTAGGTGGAATGGAATAACCTGATTTTCCCATTTTGAGCGCATTGAACTCCACATCTTCATCACGTAGTGTTATGTCACCGTATACTGCCGCACCATCTTCTTCAGGTAGTAATCCTAAGTTTTCACGTGACACTCCCAATGTAACTTCTATATCCTCTGTGATGTTGTTTGATTCCTGCTGGTTATCGAAGCCCACATCCCATCCTTCTGACACGTAGTACATCTCCCTCATGGTAGCTGTCTTTTGGATGTTGACCAGTTCTTTACAGAAATTTCCTACACACATCATTTGTGCCATTTTCTTAATTTGTTTTACATTACCCAATGATCTGGTACCTTTACGGTCACCAAGTTCAAAGTATCTTTTATCCTCATTGTAGATAATGTTTCCGGTTCCTCTTGAAGGTATCTTAAGACTCGGTACTTCTTCTTCAAGAATTTTTTCCAGTACTTCATCTCCCATACCACGTAATCTGTTTAGTGCATGTTCCTTATGTTGCATCATAAATATCACTTCTGTCTTATTCCTCTTCATCTATTTCTTCAGGCATATATAATTCTTCTTCGGCAAGTTCTTCCATTTCGGTCTTAACTCTCATTCTTTGCTCTTCCACTTTTACTTGCATAGGTTCTATTTCTGGTTGTTTAAGACGAGTTTTCATGTCCATGATTTTAGCTTTGTGTGTTACTTCATCCATGATTTTTTCGTATTCTGGAACGTCTCTTTCTGCTAGAAGTGCTGATTGTTTTATTACAACAGGTACAAGGTCTTCAAAGATTTTTGCTCTCATTTCTTCATTTTTAGCAGCTTTTTTGGTTCTTATGTATTTTTCTAGCTTTCTTGCTATTTTCATTGTTGCCTGTCTGATTTCTCTTACAATTTCTTCTTCCGGAGCTACACTTTGTTTACCTGTTGATAGGTATGGAACGTTTGTTGAAATGATGTTTACAAATACGGATATTGGTGCATCATCTAGGTTTCTTACACCATATCTTCTCCAGTCGATACTTTTAAGAGCTTCTGTTATTGCACAGCTACCCTGGTCGAATGTCAATGGTACTCTGTTGGCAAATCTCATGATTTCTGCTTTTTTTTGTTGTCCCACCAATCTTCCGGCATTTCCTCCATAAGCTATACCTGCTTCTACAATGAAGGATACACCTCCACGGTATGCTTGAGGTTTTCTTGTTATTGCTGTTGAAAATTCCGGTAAAAGAATTTCATTTATTCCTTTTTCTATTTGTTCGTTACCTATTGGCTTTAGTCCACTGGTTGGTGGTGCCATGAATTTCATTTGGTCGAATTGCTGCACTACCTGTTCAGCTTCCTTCCAGGTTATGCTTTTTGGACGTTTGTTCATGTCGATACCGGTGGCTTCTTCCAGTTCCTGAATTTTCTTTGAGGATACACGACTTAATGAATCCATCAACAGGTTTTTAAATCTTTTCTTGTTGGTTGTTTTGCAGAGGTCTATGATGTCGTCTGCTGTTACACCTTTAGGGTGTGGGAGAACTTCTTTTGGCAGAGGTGGTATCTGTTCTGTTGCTCTGTCGAATGTGTATTTACGTCCGGTCGGGTCTTTGAAGACTATTTTTGCATGAGGGTTTCCTATTACTGTACGTCTTATGTATTCATATGCACCTTGTTCACTCATGGAATAGGATACGTCTTTGAATTCTATTTCGATTCCTGAACCTGTACGGTCTGTTTCAAATTCTTTTCTGTCTAAGATGATACCGGTGTTCTTTTTAACATCTAGTTTTACACTCATTTCTACTCCTTTGAGTGTTTCTCCATCTTTGTATCTTGACCTGATTTTTACTGGTTGTCCTGTTGTCATTTGTGATAGGAGTACACATCCACTACATCCTAAACCTTGTTGCCCTCTTGATTGGATGTTACGGAATTTACTTCCGGCAAACATTTGACAGTATACTTTTGTTATGTAGTCTTCTGGGATACCTGGTCCATTGTCAGCGTGTTTTAATAGGTAATGGTCTTTTCCTAGTCTTGTAAGTTCGATTGTTATGTCCGGGAGTATTCCTGCTTCTTCACATGCATCGAGACTGTTTGTTATTAGTTCGTGGAATACTATTGTTAATGATCTGATTTTTCCTGAAAAACCTAACATTTGCTTGTTTCTCTTGAAAAACTCTGATGCTGTTAATTCTTTAAATTCTTCAAATAATTCAGTAGTGTCTCGTTCCAAGGATTTCAAACCTCCAAATTATATTTTATTACTATCCTATAGCATTTGTAATATTCATTATATGTTTTTAATCTATAATAAAATCCACTATTTCATTAAATTTATTAGCAAATTGTATTTTTTTTACTAATAATTTACTACTTAGTACATATGTTATAGAATAAAAGTTATATTTTCTACTTAATATAATATATGTAAAACATATAATATAAAAGCATTGGGTATACCCTACGTTATGAAAAAGCAGTAGTTTTGGGGGGTCTTGATAAGTAATCTAGAGGGTGGTGAATAGTAATGTTTATGTAAACAGGATAAGTGTTTTTTTTTAAGAAATATTCTGAGAAAAAAATTCTTATTGAAAATATTTCCGGTAAAAATTATGTTGTTGAAATAAAAAATAGTGGGAGGGAGATTATATTATTTCAGGAACTTCTTCTTCATCTTCTTCTGTTTCTTCTTCATCTATTGCTGCCTGATTGTAGTCTTCTTCAGCATCAGTGAAATCTTCATCCGTGTCCAGATCTTCACGTAAGAATTCTCTTTCATCAGGTGCTCCGTTAACCATCTCATCAAATTCTTTTCTTTTGAGTTTGTCATGCATTTTCTCTAGATAAGCATAGACGGTTTTTTGTCTTGAACCTTCGAGTATCATTTCAATAGCTTCTCTTGCCATTTGTATGTTTTCTATTTTACCTATTAATGATACTGTTTTTCCGTAGATACTTATTTCAACATCTAGCATATCATGCATAATTTGTCTGGTTCTTCCACCTTTACCGATTATTCTACCTTTTTGTCTTACTAAAGCTTTTTTGGATTTTCCCACATAATCTTGTAGGTTAATGATTTCTAGGATAAGGTCATCATCTTGTAATCGTAGTGCAATATCTGGGTTAAATCCTCTTCCGATAGCTTTTATCATGTATCTTGCTTTCCATATTGCCAAAGGATCATCTGTTTCTTCTGTTGAACTGATGGAGATGTTTCCTGTTTCACTATCAATTTTAAGTTCTGTTTTTGTTATAATTTCTAATTGGTGTTTGATTTTACCGTTTTTTCCAATGGTTACGCCTACACGGTCTTTAGGTATTTTTAGATATTCAGTATTAACCATAATAAAAGCTCCTTAAATGTGGTGTTTATTTGTTTAAAGATATAGTTTAAAATAATTTAATTTCTTTTCTTTAATTATAATGTTCTATGTTTTATAACGTCAAATCTTTAATTAAAAAGTAATAATAAGATTATTTCTTTGGTGATGATAATACATTATTTGTATCTTCACTTTATACTATAATATATTGTTTAAATAATATTTAAAATTTATTATAAGATATCCTTTAATATTGTTTTTTAATATCATTTATCAATTATAGTCAATTTTTAAATTTAATTAAAATTATACTTAGTAATAAAGTTTACTTGTTATTTTTTAATTTTTTAATGATATATTTTTTATAAAATTTGTCTATAAAAAGAGGGTGTTGGTAGAAAAAAGTGGGGGATGTTAATGATTATAAATTAAGTTCTTTTTCTAATCTTACGAATATGGAACGTTCTTCTTTTTGTTTCAATATTTCTCCTCTTATCTCTTCTGGTGCTGGGATGTCAAACATACAGTTGGGGCATTTGATGTTGGCTCCACCACAATCATATCCACAGTCACAACAACCAGCATTCATATGATCAAATTCATGACCACAAATATCACATTTAATTAACATAATTTTTCACCTTTCTAATCTTTAATAATTCTATTTTTAATATAATCAAATGTTAAATCCAAATTAAACTTTTTGCTATCATAAACAATATTTTCAATATCCCTGTCCAGTAATTGTCTGCTTGACGGATGACTTGTAAGTGTTGCTTGGGACACGTCAATTACATATGGATGGCCGTGAGAATACAGTATGTTGTAACGTGACAGGTCCCCATGAACTAGCTGTGCTTTATTATAGGACACATCCATAAAATCAATTATTTCCTCGAATACTTCCTCTGCATTATCAAGTTTTATCTTACTTAACGGAGGTGCAGCACTGGCATCATCCTGTGAATGTTCCAGATATTCCATTACCAGAACATTTTCATTAGCTGTGTAAGGTTCAGGTACTTTTAATCCTAGTTTATGTAGTCTGCTGAGGTTTTTAAATTCCTTTTGTGTCCATGCAGTAATTATCTGTCTGGTATTGTTTCCATGACTTTTGAAGCGTGGATCACCGGCAATGTATTCTTTAATTTTTTTAAAGTCCAATGTCACTACTCTATAGATTTTTACGGCAACTTCTTTACCGTCATCATCTCTTCCCAGAAACACGTTTGCCTCTTTTCCAGTACTTATTACTCCATTTAAACTTTGTAGATATCCTTGTTTGGCAAGTTTATATAATACCTGTAATGTTCGGTTGTCAAATACTTCACTAGAAACCTGTTTGTCTTCAACACTTTTTAAGCGTTTCGTTTCTTCTAGTTTTCGCATCTGGTTGTCTGCATCTTTATAATGTTTATCTTTCATGGAGTTCACCCGTCATATTTTTTTCTAATTTTTAGTAATAATTTAGATATAATATACAGCACCGGTAACTCGATAAGTGGTCCAATAACAAGTGCTATTGCAATCAGCTCGTTATGTGGAAAGGAACTTACTGCTATGGCTAATGCCAATGGTGAGTTGCGGGCCAGTGTTGTCAGAGTAAGACTAGCATAATCCTCGTAGTTGAACTTCATATTTTTTGCAACAAAGTAATCTAATACAAAGTTTATTGCAAAGAACAGTATCAGAGGAATAAATAATATTCCTATGGAATCTAAATTGTTTAATAGACTATGGGATTCAGTATTGAATAATCCGAATATCGCAATACATAGAAATATTGTTTGTAAGTTACTAAAGAATGATGTTATCTTATCTTTAATAGGTTTATTATTGAATATATATTTTACTGCTAATGATGCTACAAAGGGAATTATTATGAAAGTAAGGATGCTGTTTGCAAGATTGACTAATTCGATAGTGTTTGAACTTGAAAAGAATAGTAGCAGGTACACGGGTAATAAGATCAATTGCAGTACTAAATTTATTGGCAGTATGGATAAGCTTAGTGGAACATTCCCCCTGCTCATCTTTGTAAATATTAAGTACCAATCTGTACACGGTGTCAATATTAGCATTACAAATCCTATGAACAGGTCAATGTGGGCATTTAAAAACAGGTTTCCTAAGAAGTAACCGAATAGTGGTGTCCACAGAAAGTTAATCAATAGGCTTGTTGTTGTAAAACTAATATTTGAGAAACTATTTCTGATATCTGATAAGGGAATGTCTAGAAATAGGGCAAATAGCATTAATGATAAAAAAATAGTGATGAGTGAGGGACTTATTTGTTGTAGTAATGTTGCATTATTAAATAATAAACCTAATATAATAGCACTAAATATTAAAATTGGCTCTAGTTTTTCTAATAAGTCCATACCTCTCTTTCCCTGCTATTGTATTAATTATAATTATATTTTTAAGAATCCTCTTCTTTCAAGGTAATTGGCTTCGGTACGTGTGTATCTCCAAATTACATCGGCTTTTTCATCACTTTGGAAGTCCCATGGTTTTACTAAAACAACATCACCTTCACGTATCCATATACGTTTTTTCATTTTACCTGGTATACGGCATAACCTAATATTTTTATCATTGCAACGTACTTTAAGCTTGCCATGACCTAGGATTTGTTCAACAACCCCTGGAATTTCTCCTTTACGTGGACTTCTTACACGAATGTTTTGTTCTCCACCTTGCTGGTTGTTGTTATTGCTTCTGTTCTTATTGTTGTTATTTGCTTTCTTCAAACTGCATTTCCTCCGGCATTTTTTCCTATTATAAAAAAGTAATCCTATTATCAAAATGGGTATGAATTTATTCTTTATAAATTATGATGCTTTATAATAATACTATATATGTTAAATAAACTATATATTTATTTTCAAAAAATTAGTGAAATAGAGGGAGTTTAAGAGTAAGATTTATCCTACTTTATTAATTTTTATTAATGATTTAATAGGTACATTATTTAAATCGTTAATACCTTTTTTATCGACTAAAACGGTTACGGCAACAGGGTTTGCACCATGGGTCTTGCAAACGTTAATGGCATCAGTCACTGTAGAACCGCTGGTGATAACATCGTCAACTATTACAACTTTCTTATTCTTGATGTTAGCAAAGTTGTTACTTATAGCTCCCTGTGCTGATTCATTTTTCATGTGTTTAATTGGGTGGAAAACGGATAATTCAGCATCCAATAGTTCTGCCATTATGGTTGCAAATGGAACACCACTTACACTAATACCTACAACAACATCAATTTCCTGGTCTTCTACAGCTAAATCAGCTAATGCACTAGAAATGTATTGCATACGGGCAGAACTTGAACCAATTGTTCTCCAATTGATTGCAAAATCATCCGGTTTGGCTTTTTGTTTGCTTTTAGAAACACTGGTCATTTGCATAATTAACCATTGGGTGGTGTCTTTAGAAATGTTTAATTCATCAGCTATTTCACCTGTGGTCAATCCTTTGCTTCTTAATTCTGTTGCTTTTTCAATTAATTTGTTATTCATATCCTTTTCCCCTTTTATTCATCAAGATAAATTAATTCATGCTTTTTAGCTGATTTCATTGCAGCATCAACAATTTTCAATGCTTCGAATCCGTCCTGTCCTGACACTTCTGGTGTGGTATTGTTTTGAACGGCATTGACAAAAGATCTTAACTCTTCTTTTAATGGCTCTTTATTTTCAACAGCAATGTTTTCAACTTTATTGTTTTCTTTGTAAACAGTTACTGTTTGATTTCCATAGTCTACAGAGATAATCCCTTCTACTCCCGTAATATTTAACTTTCTTTTCTTGTATGGTGTTAACCAATTTGTTTCAAGAATTGTTAGAACATCATTGTCATATTTGGTCATGATTTCTGCGTGATCTTCAAATTCACAATTTTTTAGGTTACTGCTCATGTTAGCAAATACTGTATGTGCATTACCTTCAAACAAGTAATTAAATATGTCAATATCGTGTATAGCAAGGTCTATTGCTACACCAACATCTCTTATACGAGGTGGGTATGGACCTAAACGTCTGGCATGTGCTGTTACAATATCACCAATTTCACCAGCATCAATTAATTCTTTAGCTACTCGCACTGCCGGATTAAACCTTTCAACGTGTCCTGTTGCTAAGGTAACTCCTGCGTCATTTGCAGCGTCAATCATTTCTTGAGCTTCATCTAATTTAGATGCTATTGGTTTTTCCACTAAAACATTTTTACCTGCTTCAATTGCACTCATTACAACGTCATGGTGGAATACTGTTGGTACACAAATATTCACTGCTTCAATATCTTCTAACTGGAGGATATTGTCAAAATCAACATATCCTACAGTATTGAACTCTTTAGATACTGAATCAAGTGTACCTCTTACCATATCAGATATTGCTAATAGGTTTGCATTTTCTAGTTCGGAATATATTCGCACGTGGTTGTATCCCATTGCTCCTACTCCAATCACTCCGACATTAGTTTTTTTCATAGTGCATCCTCTCTTAATCTTTGCCCAATGGATTTTGCAGTTTCAATAGCATTATCCTTTTTAGCAGTTTCGTTAATGTCTGCTAAAATTTGTCCTTCAGGACTTAATAATTCACAGTGGATTTTAATATCATTTCCATTAACTTTAGACACTATACCGACAGGCCATTGACATCCGACTTCTAATGTTTCAAGGATGGCTTTTTCACATAAAGCTTCAATTCTAGTGTCTTCGTGGTTTAGTTTACTGATTACATCGTTGTATTCTGAGTCTTTATGTGTCATCACTGCCAGGGCTCCCTGTCCTGCAGGTGGTACGATGTACGTTTCATCAAAGATTTCTTTAATATGTTCCTGTAAACCAAGTCTATTAATACCTGCTAAAGCCATTATTGTAGCATCATATTCTCCTTCTTCTACCTTTTTAATTCGGGTATCAATGTTTCCTCTGATTGGTTTTGTAACAATGTTCTTTTCATGTAATTTACAGAAAGCCTCTCTTCTCACACTACTTGTTCCTAATGTTGCACCATCAGGTAATTCATCCCAGGAATAGTTGGAAATCAATACTTCATTAACGGCTTCTCTTTTAGGAATTGCAGTTATTGTTAGTTGGTCATTTAGTTCACTTGGGAGATCTTTAAAACTATGTACTGCAAAGTCTATTTCACCTTCAATTAATGCAGTATCTAATTCTTTTGTGAAAATTCCTTTTGCATCAATATTATATAATTGTGAGTCTTTAATTTTATCTCCAGTTGTTTTGATGATTTTAGTATCTATTTTTTCTCCGGTTATTTCTTCCAGAGAATCAACAACAGTTTGAGTTTGAGTAGTAGCTAATTTACTACCTCTAGTACCAACTATCAACTAACCTACCTCCTTATTTTGTCATTTTCAATGTATAATGATATTAGTTAATGTTTTTTAGTCAATTATTAATAATTAATCTACTGTTTTATCTGTGAATTTAATTAATTATTTTTATACTCTTTATTTATATATGTTTAAAATTATTAATATAGTTTGTACACTTTAATCATAAATTAGTTATAAATTATTCTAAAAAATATTATTAAATTGTATATTAATTCTTAATCTTCTTTGGATTGGTTGATTGGGATTAAATTTATGATGTTTTCATTATTTCTATGATATTCACTTCGGTATATTATCTGAATCAATTTTTCATTGTAATTTTCTAAAGTGTATGTGAGTGCATCATTTAATGTATCAAAGAATAGATAATCTTTGTTTAATGTTTTTCTAATATTGTTTCCTAATTCTCCTGTAAAAACGATTTTTTCGTAATTGATACTCTTAAGATAATTGGATAACTTTGTTTCATCTATTTCTTCACAAGTTATTCCATAATCTCCTCCAAGAATAATGACATATTTTTCATTGAATCTTTTAAGATTGTCTATGCATTTTTTTATGGAAGTGGTGTTTAGTCCGGGATTGATGTCTTCAATAATTAACGTGTCATTTATGTACTGATATGAATTTCTTCCCTTGATATTGATGCTATTTTTTAAATGTGAATTTACATTCTCAATATGTATACCAACTAGTAACGCTACACTAATTGCAAAGAGAAGATTATTAATATAGAAATCACTAAGAGCAAAATGTTGTATGTCATAATTATTGTCAAAATAATTTAGCTTAAATGTAGTATGGTCAATATTATACTTAATGTCTTTTGAGTATATGTCTGAATTTTCATTATCTAAACTAACCGTATAAACATTTTTTTCATCTTTATAATACTTGTTAAAGCTATCGTAATCACATAAAATGAAATCAGATGTAAATACACTTTTTTTGGCAATAGATGCACTACTGGAATTTTTTGCTATCTTATAATCCTCTATGATATTTGTAAGGACACTAATAAAACCGTTGGGAATAACACCTAAAGAAACTTCAAATATGCAATAATCAATTTCATTCAAAACTCCCTTTTCCTTTACCTTATTAATGGCAGTTATTATGCTAGCCGGTGTAATGCTGAGATTTTTCATTAAAATGTTATCATTATATGTTAAACTGTTACTATCCAATGTTAAAATATTAAAATCACTTAAAAGACTTCTTAACAAGTTTACAACTGTGGTTTTACCCTTAACGCCTGTGACTTGGATTAATTTAAATTTATACCCCTTCTTATTTAGCAGGTATGATACGAATTCATGATGGGTATAATCCGTTTTGATGACTGGGGGCATATGGATAGGATTTATTTTGACATAATTGTCCTCATCCTCTTTAATTTCATCCAATGATAAGAAGGTTACACTGTATCTTTCATGATAATATTCCTTTTCATTTTCAGTTAATTTATTGTAAATGTCATAAAAAAATAAGTTGTTTTGTGTGTACTTATAATATTCCTCTAATAAAATAAGGCCACCATGGTTGGCATCACTGATTAAAACATTTTTTGTCATTAAAAGTACACTCCCTGTATAATTATCCTATTGTTAATTTTTTGTTAACGCTATCATAGAAGTTTTTCCTAAATCTAACAAAGTAAGCTACATCCTCCGATTTTCTTAATTTTAGTTCATCCATGTAACCATACTCTTTATTATTCACACCATCTAATACTGCAAGGCCCTTTTTATCCTCTTTGGTAAATTTGACACTAATTTTACTATCTGCAGGTACGATTTTTGGTCTTGTATTTAGTTTGAATGGACATATTGGTATAATAACGGCAGCATCCACTCTAGGATCTACAATAGGACCTCCTGCACTCATGGCATAAGCCGTAGAACCGCTGGGTGTGGATATAATTAAACCGTCGGCACGAACATTGTCAACAATTTCCTCATCAACGTTAATGGTTAAATCTAACATTTTTCCCGGTTGACTATTCATAATAACAAGTTCATTTAGTACAGTAATCCATTCGTCATCACACAGCACATCTAATTGTAAACGTTCTTCAATAAAAAAATCATAGCTAAGTAAAGCATCAAGACATTCAAAGATATCCTCAGGTTCGACTTCGGTTAAAAATCCTACAGTACCCATATTTACACTTAGAATAGGGATTTTCTTTGGAGATAAAACATGTTGGGCCTTAAGAACAGTACCATCTCCCCCAACACAAATAACAAAATCGGAAGTCATTTGGGTAATGTCACATGTATACTCTTCATATTCACTAAGCTTTTCTGCAAGACTTGTGTCTATTTCTACTTCCACTTTGTTTTCTAGCAAGTACTTAATAATGCTCCGGTTAAGTTCAAGAGCATCTTCCCTATCTGTACGTGAAACAATTCCAATTTTCAATGTACAGTCACCTCTTAATTATAATAATTTAATAACATCTTCTTGTAACTTTTTATTTGGAGTAGCTACAATGGTAGTTTTTTCTAATAAATCAATTTGGCTAGATAATTCATTTGAATAAATATCTGCAATATATCCTCCGGCTTCTTTGATAATTAATTGGGAAGCAACAATGTCCAATACTCTGACTGCTTCGGTATCTAGGAACACATCATAAATTCCCTCAGCAACATAACACATTTCTATAGCTATTGCACCCATAATTCGCATGCGTCTGACAGTAGAATATATCTTATCCATATTACGTTTAGACCTGTAAAGATAAGTACTCAAGGTAGAATCTTTTGCCCTTTCTGTATTGGAAACAGATATTGCTTTACCATTCTTAGTAGCATATTCCCCTTTAACAGCCATATATGTGTCATTCATAGGAAAATTTTTCACAAATGCAATGGTAATATCGTCTAAAGTAATATTTTCAAGATCAGTATCATTCTTCAAAGGTGCTATTGCAATAGAAATTCCATAACATGGGATATTCTTCATAGCATTGGTAGTACCATCAAGTGGATCCATAATAAGTACAATTTCTGATTCATCAGAACCTATTTTAATGGTACCAATTTCTTCGCTTATCAAAATCAAAGATTTTCCAGTACTTTCTAATACTTCGATAGCAGCATTTTCTGCATATTCGTCTATTTTGTGTGTGGGAGTACCGTCAGCACCAATCTTGGTTATGCTGGTTACATGGGGATCCTGTCTGGCAATTTCAATAGCTTTTTCAACTTTATCTGAAATTTGGGGACATAAATCTAACCAATAACTAATTTTTTCATAATTCATTTTCACACGTCAACTTCTATTTATGATAATATTATCTTTCTCAAAGTATTTAGAAACTTTGTTGTATGAAGTATTAAAAAATCAGGAGTAAGAATAAAAATAGTTATAATATATGCTAGATTATTTGGTAGTAAGTAGTAAATTAAAAAAAAGAAAAAATAGGATAAAATATCCGTTAGATATTAATTATTTTTTATTTTTAGTAAAACCGTAGGTAAATGCAATACCCACAATTAGTAACAATAATAATATTTTAAAGGAATCTTCTGGATTAGTTAAATTCAAGTCCTTGCTGGTAATCTCATAAATTTTTGTTTTTGAACTCGCTAATGCCGCAGTTGCTTGAACAGTGGAATCACTTTGACTATTATCTGCCGTATCAGGATGGTCACCTGCCGCCGAAATATCTTTGCTTGCCGTAGATTCGGATGTTTCCTGTTCCTGACTATCTGTTGGATCATTGTTTGTTGTTGGTTCTGCTGGTTGAGGTGTGTCTTCTCCATCGGATTTACTATCCGGTTTTTCACCTGCGGTGGATGTTTGATTAGTGGTTGGTTTAGGTGTATCTTTAATAATTTCAGTATTATTTACGATTTCACCCTCTTTTGGTGTAATTGTTTGATTTGTCTTTTCAGTATTTGTTTGATTTTCTATAACTATGTCAGGGATTTCTGTTGAATCAGATGGATTAGGTTTTTCTTCCTTTTCATCACCGGCATGTGAATCTTTATCATCGGTAGAATTATGGTTGTTATCTGGTATGTCTGTGTTGTTCTCTTGTGGTTGTGGTTCTGGTATGTCTGTGTT
>CADBRM010000028.1 GCA_902797085.1 uncultured Methanobacteriaceae archaeon | reverse complement strand
GGTAAAACTTGGGAAGATATCAGAAAAGAATATGCTGACATCGTTGGAGAATACGTAGCAGCATACTCCTAGATAAGATTACATTTCGTTCACATACTTAGAAGGGAAAGTTTAAGATAAGTTTTGCGTGTTCTTATCTTAAACATTTTTTTTATATTGACAGTAATACATTATATAAAAAAAGTATTATTCTTTTTAAAATAATTTAAAAAAAGCATTTTATATTTTTTTTTTTATTAAAAAAAAATTTGGAGATTATTTTTTTTACAAAATTAGATCTAACATGATTCAATGGGTGTTGATGATAATTTTTTCAGAGTCAGATATTGAAATCTATATAGTTCTGGTTTAAATCATTGAGTACCGGTTGCATATCTCGTTTATGATTTGCTATGAATACGAAAGTGTTAACAATTATTGTATACATGGCATTCAATTTATTCTGTTCGTCTAGTTCCTGTATATTATACTCCAGGTTATGGTATTCACTTAGTTCGGGATTGGTTGTATATGAAGGAGCAACATATTTTTCTAAAATAAATATTACGTCTTTGCTTACAGATAATCCTACATTAAGTTCAGTTTCAATTTTTTCTTTTTCTAATTCCTCATTGTCGTCTAATATATCCAGTAATGATGTGTATCCTGTAAAACTTTCTGGGATAAAGTATTCCTGTACCCTGTGTGATACAAATTCATTGGCTATTTTCAAATAATCGTTCTGTAATGTAAGATACCATGCAAATGATTCTATATAAAGATTTTTTTCAAGATTTAACAGGTGCATGATTGATTGTTTTATTATCTCATTGAAAAGATGATGTGCTAGCTCGTGTATTATTGCTCCGGGAATCATATTGTTTGGTGTTATCCTGTTTATGTATATCTGGTTAAATGAATAGTAACTAAAAAGATTTGGGTATCTGTTATGGTTATCGTATTGTACCCGTGCATATGGTTTGGCTATTTTTATTAAGTGTTGTACATTGGCGTCTTCTGGAAATACCTGATAGTTTTCATTACCTATATCTATGATGCTGTTGAGGATTGAATCATATGCAGTGTCTGTCAGTGGAATCTTTTTAAGTAGTTCGATGTTCTTGCTGCTGAATAGTTTATAGAAGTCCTTGAAGTCATTTTTATAGTATGCATAGTTTCTTAATGTTTCATCACATTGTGAGCATTGATTTAAATTAATGGCATTTTCATGACCGCAATTTTCACATATGACTTTGTTATTCATTATAGTAATCTCCATAACTGTTTATTTTTATTTATTTTTCTCACAAATTTCTATATATGCATTAAATTATAAATATATTTGTATATATATTAATTCAACATAGGATATTTTGAAAATATTTAATAACTACTGATATATGATAAAAATCATATTTCAAAATTAATGTCATATATTCTATAATTTTTAAATAATCTTACATTATTTTAAAGTTAATTAAATATCTTATTGAATGCTTAAAGGTATATTCAATATGGTGAAATTACTATGACAATCACATTAATAGACTTACTATAAATTATTCCTGATTTTCCTTAAGCAAAGCAATATCTGTTAAAGAACCATAAATTTATAATGAATATAATGGGGGATATTGTTGAGTTAGAAAAACAGTTCATCAGGAAAATTTAAAAATATTATTTAACCAACTTTAATATACTGATTCAACAGATAATAAAGCAATACAGTGATGTTGTAATATTGACTAACATTGTTTTTTAAGTTAAGATGATGGAAGGTTGGAAAAGAATAAATAGAAGTTGAATGAAAATAATTATTCTAAAAAGGGATTATTATGGATTTGATTGATAAAATAAAGTTTTTTTGTGATGAAAAGGTAATAGTTTATGGATTTGCCGATGTTGCTTCCTATAAGGAAGTAATTATTGATGATGATTTAAGGAATTTTAACTATGCCATATCTATTGGTATTAATATTCCTGACAGGGTTATTGATAATATTAATACGCCTGATGGTGATAAAGCATATCTGGATTATTATCAAAGGGTCAATGAAAGACTGGATGAAACCGCTTTGCAAATTCAGGATATGATAAGAAAGGAGAATCATTCATCCAAGGCCGTAAAAGCATCATATATTTTACCTAATGATAGGTTGGAAGGATCCCTGTCGCATAAGTTTGTGGCAAATCTTGCAGGATTAGGATGGATTGGGAAAAGTGCATTGTTGATTAATCCATATTATGGTCCAAGAATCAGATGGGCAACAATACTAACGGATCTTGAGTTGCCTGTAAAAACGGAAGATTATCTTCTAGATGTGCGGGTTGCCGTTTATGTGTAGAAAACTGTCCTTCAAATGCTTTTAAAAATGTTGAATTTGATGAAGAATTACCGAGAAGTTCCAGATATGATGCTTATAAATGTGCACGTCATTTCGATGAATTGGAGGAGGAAGGTCGTCCCCGTTTATGTGGTTTGTGTGTAAAGGTTTGTCCATGGGGTTTGGTTAATCGTACAAGTAGAACCAAGGAGGATATAATATAACAATAATTATTTATTATCAAAATAGTAATCATTTACCTGTGTAAATGTAATTTATTTTCATTTTCTTATTATAAATGATGAATATTTTTTAGAATTTTTTCGAAACATTTATATGTAATGTTCAACATAATAATAATTGCCTCTGTAAAGAGGCTAGATAATTGTTTATATTTTTACATGTGACTTATAAAATTTTTAATGTGACTTAAATTTTTAGAGAAAATGTTTAATTGTAAATTTTCTAACCGGTTAAGAAAATAATTATAAGTATATACGGAAAAAGGATAGTCCTATAACAGTACATTATAGGATTATCATTTTTTTTAAAAAAATTATTTTAGACTATTTTTAATGTTTTTAAGAAAATAATCCTTTACTATTTTGTGATAAAAAAAATTATTAAACAGATGAATGAAAAAAAGGTTTTGAGTCATCTGTTATAATCAGTTATGAAAAATAGGGTTATTGTAATTCTTCTTTTGCCTTACGTATTTCTCTTTTGACAATTTCTACACATTTTTCATCGTTTTCATTCATTCTCACGGTACATTCAGCAGTCATTCCTTCTTTCTTAAGTATTTCAGGAACCAATAATACCTTGTCTACTGTTGCACCTTTTTCACCAAGAAGGGTTGTTGTACAGTTTTGAGGACAGCCGTTTACAGCAATAATCTTGTTTGCTTGTGCCATGTCAACATATTTTTGTTTTCCGCCACCGGTTGCTACAATACAACATATTTTGCATTCTTCGTCTTCCTGTGCAACATCATATACTGATGCACGTGCTACTTCTCCTCGTGGATTCATTCCACTACATGCACATAATACAATTTCATTCATATAAAACACTCCATTATTTATTATTATATTTGAAATTCTATATACTACTATTTCTAATAATAGTTTTTCATCTCCATGAACATTTCCGTCTAAACTTTTTTATGCACTAAAAGATATACTATTTTTAATCAATTATTTTTGGGATTATAATATGACAGTTATAGATAAGCTTAAGGATAAAGTGTTGAATAAGAAACAGATTAGCAAAGAGGAAGCACTATCTTTAATTGAAGTACCCTTGGATGATTTGACATCAGCCGCCGATGAAATAAGAAGACATTTTTGTGGAAACAGCTTTGATGCCTGTACAATAATAAACGTTAAAAGCGGAGAGTGTGGTGAGGATTGTAAATTCTGTGCTCAATCAATTCATTATAATACTGATATTGATATTTATCCACTTCTTTCTTCTGATGAAATTATTAAAAGAACTGAAGACATTTATTTTTCCAGTTTTAAACGGATATCATATGTTGCCAGCGGTAGAAGTGTTACAAATGAAGAATTTGATGAGATAGTGGATTCAATATCTGAATTAAGAAATTTATATGATGACATTAATCTGTGTGTTTCATTGGGTCTTTTAACAGGTTCTCAAATAAAAATATTGGAGGATATTGGAGTGGACAGAGTGCATAATAATCTTGAAAGTTCCTGCAATTATTTCAAGGAGATTTGTACTACACACACCTACCGGGAAAAACTTGATACATTAGACAGGATTGACAATGTGGATATTAAGATTTGTAGTGGAGGTATTTTTGGGTTAGGTGAAACGTTTGAAGACAGGATTGACTTGGGTTTGAAGTTACGTGAATATGGTGTAAAATCAATTCCCATAAACATATTAAATCCTATAAAAAATACTCCTTATGAGAATAATGAAATACTGTCGAATGATGAGGTGTGTAGGATAATAGCATTATATCGTTTTATTAATCCTGAAAGTTTTATTCGGATGGCCGGTGGAAGGTTACTGTTACCAGATAACGGCAGGAAGGCATTTATGTCCGGATCAAATGCAGCAATACTGGGGGATATGTTAACAACAGATGGTGTTCAATTTGAAGAGGATTTAAAAATTATCAAAGAATTAGGTTATGAAATAATGTATACAATTTAATAATCTTAACTAACAGAAATAATAACATAATAAATAATTTTTTTAATAAAGGTGATTAGTAATGAAAGTATTAGGAATAGTAGGTAGTCCAAGAAAAGACGGAAACTGTGATGTTTTAGTAAAAGAATTTTTAGATGCAGCAGATGCGGAAACTGAATACATATTCTTAAATGAAAAAGATTTGGCAGGATGTAATGCTTGTATGGGATGTGTAGAAGGTGACTGTGTAATTGATGACGATGGTAATGAAATTATTAAAGCATTATTGGATGCTGATGTATTAGTGTTCTCATCACCAATATACTATGGTCAAATTACCGCTCAAGCAAAATCATTCATTGACAGATTCTACCAAATCTCAAGAAACCCTAACAAATCTTTAGAAGGTAAAAAGGTAGTAACAATCTTCACTCAGGCACAACCAGAAAACGTATTCGGTCCATACATTGATTCATTCAAAGTTATGCCATTCGGATTTATGGGAATGGAAGTTGTTGGAAACGTAACGGCAATGGGAACTCAACAAAAGGGAGATAAAGACGAATTACAAAAATACATTGATGAAGTAAAAGAAATTGCTGCAAATTTATAGTAATTCTTTAAAATCTTTAATTTATCTCCACCTTTCTTTTTATTTAACTATTTTTTTTATGAGGTTTTAAGTGATTTTCATGAACGATAAAGAGATTATCATTAATAATATTTTGAATAGAAGAAGTGTACGCAAATTTACGAACGAAAATGTTGATGAAAAAGATTTGGAATTAATAATTAAATCAGGAATGAGTGCTCCATCTGCATTAAATCTTCAACCATGGGAATTCATAGTATTTGATGAAGAAGAAATATTGGAATTCATGGTTGATCTTCATGATTATTCTAAGATGTTTAAAACTGCAACAGCAGGTATACTTATATGTGGAAACATGGAAAAAACTATTGCCGAATACCGTGAATTATGGGTTCAGGATTGTTCTGCAAGTATCGAAAACATGTTATTGGCTATAGAAGCATTAAATCTTGGTGGTGTATGGTTAGGTATCTATCCTATTAAGCATCGGTGCAATAAGTTAATCAATTACTTTAAATTACCGGAAAATATTGTTCCTTTTGGTATAATTGCATTGGGACATCCTGATGATGAAAATAAGAAACAAGATAAGTGGGATGAGAAGAAGGTTCATTGGAATAAGTGGTAATTGTGCAGTTAGATGAAGTAATTAGAATATTGGAATCGGAATCTGATTTATCTGAAAGGAAAGGTATGGAAAGGGTTGCCATCAATCCCGATAGGGCATACTACATAAAAATGCCGGTCTTGCGTAAAATTGCAGGGGATATAGGTAAAGATCATGAGTTGGCCCTGGAATTATGGGATTATGATTATCATGAAACAAAAATTTTAGCAACATTGGTCGAGGATTATGAACTGGTTACTAGGGAACAATTTGATAAGTGGGTAAGGAATATTAAAACATGGAATGAATGTGATCAGGCATGTATAAATGTTTTTTATAAATTGGACTTTGTTTTGGATGCGATAGACAGTTGTTCCAACAGTGAAGAGGAGTTTGTTAAAAGAACTGCTTTCGTATTAATTGCAGTTCTGGCAGTACATGATAAGAAGTCGTCCGATGATTATTTTTTAGATTTTTTTCCATTAATAAGAGAGGCATCCGTTGATGAGCGAAATTTTGTTAAAAAAGCTGTTAACTGGGCTATCAGACAAATAGGTAAGCGTAATGTTTATTTAAATCAGAAAGCGATAGAATTATCCGAAGAATTGTGGGGTTATGATTCAAGAAGTGCTAAATGGATTGCAAAAAATGCGCTTAAAGAGTTAAAAAGTGATAAAATTCAAGAAAGAATTTATAAATAACTTAATTTAGGGAACTGGCTTATTTTTAGGTTAAATATTGATTATTTCATCTTTTATCTTGAATTCAGCTTTATAAATTATTGACTGTAGTAATTATATTAACTCTTTATTTGTCTTTGAAGTCAGGTATTCTTTTATTATTTTTACAAAGTTACTTGAATCGATTTTTTTATTATTACTTTAATTTATTTTAGTTTTATATTGAATATTGTATTCATTATCTTTAAATTTTCTTGATATAAAACATTGTTACTTATATTGTTATAATCCATTTAACATTCAATTATTTTTTATTTTATTATCCGTTATTAACTTAGTTTATTAAGTGTCTTTAGAAGATAATAGAATGTTTGAAAGTGGGTTAGATTAGGAAGATATAGCCTATCACAGTTTTTATTCATAATTCTATTATTAATTAATCTAAGTATATATCATGTTTTTTTGACTGGCTACTTTACCTTTTAGTTATACTTTTATGCTTTCTAAATACAAAATGAATATTAATATTTAGTTGCATTATTTAGTAAAATTTTTTTTTAATAGGTAGCATAATGTAAAATTCATGTAATCTTTATGATAGTTTTTAGTCTTAAAAATGAGTAAAAATTATAAAATTATATGATTTTTTAAGCAATATTTAAATAGAACTAAAACATATATTAAAGTATAAGCACAAATAATTGTGAGGTGAAAAAATATGGCAGAATTACCAATTGCACCAGTAAAAAGATTACTCAAAAATGCAGGTGCTGCAAGAATCAGTGACAGTGCTGCTGAAGAACT
>CADBRM010000027.1 GCA_902797085.1 uncultured Methanobacteriaceae archaeon | reverse complement strand
TAAAAAAACCATTTAATAAGTATGAATCTTTGTTCATACTTTTCACTCTTCTTTTTTTTAACATTGGGTTATGCATTATTTTTATTTTTTCCTCCGCATAATCCAATATAGACCTTCATTATCATCTTGCCACATTTTCCAGTTTATCTCCAAGATATATCCGGGGGAAATTTTTATATCATGAGTTTTATTCATGAACATTTATTCTTTATTTTTCAATAATTTGATAACTTAAAAGCTAAATAATAAAATGAACAGAATAGTATATAGTATATGGATTTTTGATTTTTATGTTTGAGGATTTGCTTACAGACGAGACCAGGTATATGATTAGTGAATTAAAGAACGTTATTCTATTAATTCTTACTATTATTGACTTGGTTTTCATATTCCTGTCCACTATTTACTCTTTTAACTTTACAGTAGAAAATCTCTTTGCCGATTATGATTTTCTGGTTTGCCTATTGTTGTTTATTGATTTGGCAAATGAGTACTATAATTATAACGGTAACTTAAGAGACTTTTTGATTAAGGACAAAAATCTGTTTGCAATAATATCCATATTGCCGTATGACCTGTTGTTCAGATACTTCTCGGTTTTCAGATTGTTCCGTTTCATAAAAATCATTAAATTGGTTCGTGTTTATAACATTAAAAGGGATTATAAATCATTAGAATACTTCATACAGCATCATTTGTTCAAGTTGTTATTCATAATTTTGATAGTATATACAGGCATTTCTTCAGCGCTGCTGATTATCCTGGATGATTCCGTAACTAATCTGGGTGAAGCATTATGGTTTATTATTGTTACCGCTTCAACTGTGGGATATGGTGACATTACTCCAATCAGTCCCATGGGAAAGGCCTTGACTATTCTTACAATACTTATAGGTATCCTATTCGTAGCAATATTTACCGCATACCTTTCTGCAATTTATAATGAAAAACCGGAGATGGAAACAAGAAATACGCTGATGAAATACCTTAAAAAATTTGAGCACCATAACAAGAAATCTAACGTCGAGTTCCAATTGATTTTCAATAAATTGAATAAGTTAGAGGAAGAAAATAAACAGTTGAAAGAAAGATTATCACTGATGGATGAAAAGTTAGATGAAATATCAGAAAAAATGAATTAACATGTTTCCAAACTCCCCTTAGACTTTTTTTTATTTTTTCCGGCAAATAAATACCCTCCCCACTTTGAGACCTTTTTAGCTTGATATTACCTTCAAAAGCATTATCCTTATAATATATCTTTCAACCTTTTTGAGTACAATACCAAATTAGAGAGTTTTATTAAATTATGTAAGACTGGTTAATCCGGGAGAAGACGTGAATTTTACAATAGAAGACAATTGTCTTTATGGAAATTTATTATATCGTTTCCAAATTTTTATGCTAATTAATTATTTCACGACAGGCTATTTTAGTTGTAAGTGACATAAAATATTAACAAAAATTTAATGAAAATAAGAAAAAGTTTATATTTGATAAAATGCATATTATAATTAAAATTATTATCCTTTTGTTTAATTTATTATTGAATCAATTAAATATATTATAATATGGTGAGTGGTGATGATATGGATGATAAGGAGTATTGGGAAAATTACTATAAAAAAAACCGTAATCCCGTTGATGCATCAACTTTTGCAAGATTTTCCTTAGGGTTTTTAGAAAAAGATAAAAAGCTGATTGAATTTGGCTGTGGAAATGGAAGAGATAGTGTTTACTTTGCAACAGAAGGTTTGAATGTATTGGCGATAGACCAGGTTGAAGATGAATTGAACTACTTGAATGAAAGGTATTCCGGTTTGGAAAATCTATTATTCAAATCGGCTGATTTCACGAATCTGGATGATAGCGAGAAATTCGATTATGTCTATTCCAGATTTACCTTACACTCCATTCCCGAAGAACGTGAAAAAAAAGTTTTTGAATGGATTAAAAATCAGCTGAATGATGATGGTCTGTTCCTATTGGAAGTAAGAAGCATTAATGATCCCATGTTTAATCGGGGAGAAAAAATCAGTGACCATGAGAATATTACTACCCATTACAGAAGGTATCTTGATATCGGTGAAACTATAGATAAAATAAGAAATATAGGTTTGGAGATTGTCTATCAACTTGAAGACAATGATTTATCTGTCTATGGTGATGACAATCCTGTATTGATAAGAATTGTGGCAAGAAAATAATATCAAAACTAATATATTGGTAAAACATTAATTTTTCCCATGTTTTACCCATCTCAGCTCCCTTTTAATATGATAATTCGTTTTTACTGTAGAACTTTAAAAAAAATAGATTAAATACCTGTTAAATAGGTATTTTCAGTTTACATCGCTTATTTTTTGGTAATAAGTTTATTGCAACTGACAGTACTGACACTGCAACTATTACCGGAGGATATATTAAATAACCAATGACAAAAGATAGCAGGTACATTACTGTTATAATTATTGTCAAATTCTTCCGTTCTTCTATCAATAGTCTTAATGCTATGTTTGCCTTGTCGAATCTTACCAGCAGCAGATCCACCACATAGAAGTTTACGTGTGTCAGGAAAAAGACCAGTCCAAACATGAACTGTGCAATGAATGAATTGAAGTCCGTTACAACCATTGTGGATACGTGCGGTAACAATCCGACTATCATTATACTGATTCCACTTGCCCATGTGATGCTGCTGTCTATCTTGTTTACTACATTGAACATGTTATGATGGAAGTTCCATACGTTAAAGCACAAGACAAAACTTAATGCATATGCTAAAAATTCCGGCGTTAATTCCAATAGTGAATGCAGTGTAGTTGTTTGTGGTAGCGGTATTTCCATTACTATTATCGTGATAATAATCGCCAATATCGCATCTATCAATGCTTCAAATCTTTCAGACTCCATTATTGTCACCTATATGATATGTTTTCTTTATTATTGGAATAATGTTCCATGTTATTACCGTTATCAAGCATATTATTAGCATTGCTATCGGATATCCAATGAATATCAATATTAAACCCACTATAAACAGTACAAGGTTGAGCACAAACAATTCATCGTAACTGAAATCCTTTATCATATGATTATGCGTATCATTGCGTACTGCAAGACCTGTTGACATAATGTAGAGAATGTTTATGATTAGAAACAGCAGTCCGAACAACAGTTCCGGCAATGCCTCAAAGGGTTCATGTGCCACCCATGCCGTAAAGTAGGGTACCAATGTAATAAAGAATATTAAACTTGAGTACATCCATATTACCTGATTGTCAATCTCTTCAATTAAATTGAATAGTTTCCTGTGATGATCCCAAATGCTGAATATTACAATGAAGCTTATAATATATGCCAGGTACATTACCCTTAAACCCCATAATCCGGATAGACTAAGTGTTTCCGGCTGTGGAATTTTAAGTACCATTACAGTCATCATGATTGCGATAATTGCATCGATAAAAGTTTCAAAACGTCCCGAATCCATAATTCACCCCAAAAATAATTGTCTTAATGTTAATATCTTTATTATTTAAAGAATTTAAAATTATTCAATTGATTATAACACTAAACTCAATACAGCAATCCCATCAGTAATGACAGGTTGACCGGTAGCTTTCCATTTTCCATATCAATCCACTTAATTTCTTCACCAAAGACGCCCTTCAATGTGTCACTGACAAGTCCGCCAAGAGATTCTATGCTGTTGTGACATTTGTCTGGATATCTGCAGGGTTGGCCCGTTATCCTTGAACACTCATCGCATACTGTACAGAATCCTGCAGACAGACACTTGCCATTTCTTGCTTTTTCTTCTTCTTCCAACTGAGAAATTAGCTTGTTTCTTTCCAAAAACAGAGTATTATTTATAATAAATTCAATATCATCCATATCATAACTGGCAGACAATGCCTCCCGGGTGAAATTAATCTTGGTTAAATACAAATCCAGATGTTCATACCTGTCCCAGTTTTCAAGTACATCTTCATAAAATTCAGGACAGGCCCAGTTTTTTGAATAATTGGGGCATTCCCTGCATGCCTTCATCGTTACTTCAAAATCAACATATTTCTCCTTATATTCCCTGGTAGTGATAGTTTCCATCATCTTTTCTGGAGTATACAATTTTCCTACTTCTTCCAAATTCATTTGAAACACCGTACTGTTCTATAATATTTAGATATATTGCTTGTCCGTTAAAAGAGTTTTTATTTTAGGTTTCCCTAAAAAGCATATGTTATTTATTAAATCATTAAATTAATTAGTAGTGGTGATAAAACATGAAAATAATAGGGATAACTTGTAGTCCAAGACCAAAAAGCAATTCAAGATATGCTTTAGAAGAGGCATTCAAAACATTGAAGAATGAGGGAATGGAAACGGAAATCTTTGACATGAACAAACTAGATGTAAAGCCATGCCAAGGATGTGATTTCTGTAAGACCAATGACGAACAGAAATGTGCAGTAAAAGATGATATGCAGGACATCTATGAATCACTGAAAACCGCTGACGGAATACTGTTGGCTTCACCCATTTACATGGGACAGCTAAGTGCACAGGCAAAAATATTTCTGGACAGGCTGTATGCATATTTCATGTCAAACTGGACAGAAAAATATGGTGCAAAAAAGGTTGCAATACTTATTACGCAAGGACAACCAGGAAAGGATTTGTATAAAACAAACATTGACACCTACATATTTAACTTTGAAAATATTGTCAAATTCCAGGTGATAGGTACGCAAGTGCTAACAGAAAACAATGAACCTGCTGCGATAACCGAAAAAGATGAACAGATAGAAGAGGCTATTGCATTAGCAAAAAAATTTTTATAAAAAAAAATGAAAAGTAATGGTTATAAACCTATTCTATTCCAAAGAATTCGTTTCTGGCATTAACCATTGCTTGTATATTTTTCAGAGGACTGGCAGCCGCTATTCCACAGCTAGGGGCTAAAACATCAACTCCTTTCTCCAGTGCCTGCAGGACCTCTGCTCTAACTTCTTCCGGTGTTCCCCGGTATAATGTTTTGCTGGTTGATATGTTACCGCATACCTGTGAAATATTTCCCAGACTTTCCTTAACCTCCTGTGCATATCTCATATCCACTGCCTCTTCGATACTGATGCCGTTATAACCGGATGAGAGCATGTCCTTAAGCATGTTAGCTGTATGTCCACATATGTGTAGCACATTCTGTGATTTCATGACCTCTTCAACATCTTCCAGTGGCGGTCTGGATATTTGCTGGAAATCTAACGGACTGAGTAAATCACCACTGCTGGTCGGATCAGCTACGCATATAAGGTCGGGTTTTACCTCATTCAACACTTTGACATATGCCATGACAGCCTCTGCAGCAACATCCACCACAGCCTCTACACCATAGTAGTCCAAGTTTATCATTTTAAGTATTTCCTCCACTCCTATAAGGTGTCCTGCAACGGTGAAGGGACCCGTAATACCTACACATACTGGCAGGTTGTCATAACGTTCATGTAGAATTTCAACTGCTTCACAAATTACGGGTATCCTGCCCGATTCTTCGAAGTTATCGGGAATCTCTATTTCTCTTGGATTGTCAAATGGTGACTTGACTACTTCAGGAGTTCTTCCACCGCTTCCAAGGTCAACCGTACATCCCATGGATTCGGCTTCAACCGCCAGACAGAAAGGTATCTTTGCATCCTCCAGCCCTGCAAGTTCATGCAATGATGCCCCCAGAGTAGCCATCTGTTCGGGATCTTTGTGTGCTGTAGGCCAGGAAGTTCCGGTTAACTCCATTGCATCCAATATTCCTGATTGCGTGACCGTTATCACAGGAGTGATGTCAACTTCCTTTCCGTTTAATACGTCTTCAAGATTTTTTTTGTAATTCATTTCCATATTTCCACCTCAACAAAATGTTTTAATTAGATGTTTTTTTTCTAATTAATACTAAATAAATAAGTATATTTAAATATAACATTAATTATATTTTTATATTGATTTTAAACAAATTTTAGATAATATTTTTAGAAATGATTAATGATTTATGGTTTTTGAAAATATTAATCAATGAGTAGCTAAAAAGAATATAAAATGTTAATTTTGCAATTTTAGGCATATAAAATTCTTATATTGAATTTAAGTAACTTTAAGAAATTTTTAAAGATAATTAAAAAAGGAAAATAACCCTGTTATAAAAATGGCTCCAAATATTAAAGTATTTATAACATTAAAAATATAATATAAAATTTTAGAAGAAAAAAATTCCTCAAAAAAATAGAACATTTTCCAATATAACTCCCATAATATAAAACAATATATTAAAAAATCCAACATAATGATAAAAATTTTTCAAAACACAAAAATATTATCATCACCCTGAAATTCTATGGCCAAAATTCAAAAACAGAATCATTAATAAAAATTGTTTAAAACTTAAAAAAGTAATTGAACTCGAATAAAAAAATTATCCTTTGGGAATTTTAATCAACAAAAAAATTTTATTAATCCTCTTTATTATTCTCTTTTTCAACAATAAATATCATTTAAAGGTTAAATAATCTAAAAAATTCAAAAAAAACGCTAAATAATACAATCCCTTTATATACTACGCCATTCAAATTTATACTTAAGAATTTAACTAGTAGTTATAAAATAGGTTTAATATTATGGTTATATTGATAAATTATACGATTTATATCGTGAAGTAATTTTTTTCTAGTTAAATTCTTTTTAAAATCAGAAAAGGTGATTAAAATGGACTTGATAGAAAATTTAGCAAATGCCTTTGCTGGAAAAGAAGTTGAAAAAGTTCCCGCAGCAAGTATAGTGTCCGTAGCCTTGGTAGAGGGTATGGAAAGAACTGGAGCAGGATTCCCAGAATCACACACCAATGCAGAAAAAATGTTGCAGTTAGGTGAAAGTGCACATAAATTTGCCGGCGTGGAAAGTATTAACTTACCATTCGACTTAGCAATCGAAGCTGAAGCAATGGGTTGTGAAGTGGACTTAAGAGATGCTAATGAACACATCCCAGAAATAATTGAATCACCATTCTTCGATGATATCGAAAGTGTAGATTTATGTGACGACTTCCTAAGCAATGGACGTATACCCGTAGTGGCAGAAGCAGTGGCATTAGGTAGAGAAAAATATCCTGATGTTCCTATGGTTGCAGGACAAATTGGTCCGTTCACGTTACTGGGACAAATTGTTGGTATCGAATACCTGATGAAATGTTTGGCAACCGATCCTGAAGCAGTAAAGCAAGGTGTGGAACTCTGTGCAGACGCTGTAATAGAAGTAGTAAAAGCATACAACACACTGGATATTCAGGGTGACTGTATGTATGAACCATCTATTGCTGCGGATTTATTGCCACCGGAAATGTTTGACGACTTCGTAACAAGACCCTTAGAAAGAATTGCAAAACAAGCAAAATTCAACATGGTATTACACGTATGTGGTGACACGACACCTATTATTAACCATACCCTCGATTTAGGATACAACGGTTTCTCATTCGAAGACTGCGTAAATGTTAAAAAAGCAAACAAAATCAAATATGATCTTAACAGTAAAACACAATTGGTAGGAAACATTGCAACGGACTCCCTATTCCATGGAAGAATGGATAGCATTAGAGAAGAGACTTTCAGGGCACTCGACAGAGGAATTGACATCCTCGGATCATCCTGTTGTGTACCTCCTGGAACTCCACTCAAAGCAATGGAATGCATGGTAAAAGCAAGAGACGAATACTATGAAAAAGGAATGGATGTAAACCGTGAAAGAAATGAGGCAGACATATCATGGACACCAGACTACCATGATGTAACCCTTCCTGTAGCAAACATACACCAGATGACCACGATTAAAAGAAGAATACGCGCCTAAAAATGAAGTTGTTTAGATTTATATCATGAAAACGGAAAAAAAACCCCCAATAACCCCCCAGAAAAATTATCTTGAAATACATTAGTCTCCATAATAAATGTTTAAATAGTAATATTCTTACAAAACGAATGAAAGTAACACCTTACCCCAAGTTACTTTCACCATATTTTTTTTTATTAGACATTTTATCAGTAAAAAATATCTTTGAAAAAGTAGTAATATACTAATAGAAATATTATATTATTATTTGTGATATCATGATCAGTAAAAATCCGGGATTCAATGGTCTAATAGGAGATGTACCATACGAAACCATCAAGTTTGATGGCGGAGTAAACTTAGTGGTAGAATACCTTGAAACAAGAAAATCCAAAGAAAACAATGGCATCAATGGCCGATTCACCAGCAGATACCGAAGAATAACCCTATTTGCAGGTGATGAAATACTGTCAGACAATGTTGAAATCAATCCTTACTATGTTGAAGATATTCTTGATGATTCATTAAACGTCATTCATGAAGGTTGCACTTTAGCTGAAATTAAGGACAGGATTTCCAATGATGAAGGTTATATGGTGGTATTATGGACTCAAGGTCAAACACCACTGCCGATAGAACTGGGAAATTTCAAGGATGTCGTTCTTGATTACATTGACGAAAGTGCCGATGTGGCTCAACTGGCAATCAGCGTCTTAAACTCCCAAAGTGAGTGAATTATTTGATAATTCATCAACATTCTTTTTTTTAATCAAATATTTTTACATTAGGATTTGTGTATTGTCCGTTTTTCCTGGTTTTATTTTTGTATTCTATGGAAAATGATGGACATCTATGCAGACATCTGAAACAGACCAAACATTTATCTTTTACCCATACTGGTTTGTTTTTGTCCATTTTTATCGCTTCAACAGGACAATCTTTCTCACAGCTTCCACAGGCAGTACATGAATCGTCGACTGTGAAATTACTGGTTTTTCTTTCCATGTCATAGGCAAACTGTGCCAGTTTATAGAAAAGTTTTCCTTTTGTTTTTTCCGTCAAATCTTCATTTCTGTGTTCAGTTATGCTTTTGATTATTTTTTCCAGTTTCTCTTCCGTATGTTCGGTAAATTCCCTTATGTTTTCCTCTTTTGTTAAGTCAAACTCCACTGTCCATGTGTCAACCATTCTTAGTGTGTATCTGGAATTTAATTTATGACCCTTCTTTGTGAGTATTTCATCAATTATCTGTAGTGATCCTCCAGGAGTTGTTCCATATGTTGAGACTGCATAGATATATGGATGAGTATTTTTTGATTTTATTTCCATCCCTGTTAGGTATTCCTTTACCAGCACAGGCAGTCCCCAGAAGTATGTTGGTATTACTATCCCCAAGTCTTCATTGTCATCCAGTTCTATTGTGTAATCCTTGTTTTTATTTAATTTGATTATGGATTTTATTTCATCGTTTGTTTTTTCTGATATTCTTGTTGAAACATATTTACAATTTCCCGTTGCTGAAAAATAGATTATCAAATCGTCCACCTCATCATATAAATTCTTAAATATTATATTTAATATTTTAAGTACTTATCCTTAACATTTTAAAGTAACCGTAATATTAAAAATCATGATATTTGTACATATTTTGTACAAACATTTAAATACTAGGAAGACATATCATTAATATGTACAATATTTGTACAAAAGTAGGCATATAATATAATCCTACATTAACCATATCAAAAAATATAAAATTTGTTGAAGGTAAGTTGGGTAAGCTTGATAGACAATTTCAAATATAATCAAACAAGGTTCTAACAAATCCTCTATCAAGAATCAAAATGACTAAAAGATACTGTTTCAGATATAGTGTATTAATATAATTATCTTTATACTATCCTATTTGATAAAATAATTAAAAATAAGAAAAATATTTCAAGTATTAACTAGAACATATCCCTAATTAATAGTTCAAGTTATAATGTTCAAATCAAACCTATAATCTTTTACTTTGTAAATATATCTCCCAAAAATATTTTAACAAAGAAACATTCATATACATAATCCTTAAAAAGTACTGCCTTCAACAAAAAATTCTTTTTTTAATAAATTAATTAATTACCTCAAGATTAATGATTGTCTTCATAATTTTTCAAAAATATAATAATCACTTCCAAGAAAAATAATAGCAACAAATTATTGTTGGTAATAAAATGAATAAGAAAATGACATTATTCATCATAACAATGCTTATAGTACTGTTAAGCACTTCAATAATAAGTGCTAAAGAAGTTGACAAGGAAAACATTAAAAATAAACATGAAGCCCTGGACATTCTGCTAGGAAACTACACGAAGACAAACAACACCAATTTTACACTCTTTACAAACAGAAACGAAACAGAAAATGAATACGATAATAATACAGCCAAATTCAATAAGTCAAGACCCATATACTTTGCGATGGATCATGTAAATGCCAATGATGAACAGATACGTGATACAATAGTAAATAAACTGAAAGAAGAAGGTTTTAATGTCGTAAGTGCAGAAATCGGCCCCAATAAAATGTCAAGCAACACATTATACCTCTACGAAAATAACATTACCGGTGCGATAGTATTCCACCTCTTCAATGGAGTGGATCCCTCCACAATAAGAGAGTTAGCAACTAACGGTAATGACAACCGCGGAAGAATAGTAAGAAGCCACGGCAATGATGTGGTACTGGCATGGTTCTATGATTCAGTAGATTGTGTTAACGATAACGGAACAGGAATAAACTTTGTTTATGGAAGCGAAACCGGACCAAGCTTAAAAAATCCAAAGGAATTCATGGATGAAAACAACATCACTGCAATATGTACCAGCAGCGATATGGGAAAACATAAGGCAGATGCCGACTATACTGGTGAAGCTACAGTAGAAGAGTTTATAAAACTATTTAAATAATAATCGGATTTCATTACCCCCATTTTATTTTTTCAATTTAAATAACATAAAATAACTTTTTTTAAACATAGCTTTTTATAATTTAAAATATAGAGTTTAATCATCTGGAAGTAAAATTATTATGAAACAATAAAGGAGATGATTAAATCAAAAAGTGTATAATAATCCTGATAAGCATATTTTTTTCTCTGATAATGCTGACAAATGTTTCTGCTATAGACTATAACACTACAACCGATTTCAATGATAATTTCAAAGCAAATGACGGTCCAATTCTAGAAGATATTAATGCCCTTACCCAAACGGGGGACAGGAAATCTGAAACCTCTTCCCATCCAGATTATATTGGTGAAGATTGTGCAAGTGCCCTTATTCAGGGATATGATAAGGAAAGTTCAATCTCATTCAGGAGAGATGGTTCCAGAAAAGCTACCATTTACATTAAAAATGATACACATACCGTAAGGCAATATATTGAAAGTCCCTACTTTTCTCATGTAATCGTCAACAAAGACGGCTGGCTAATGGGAAACGGTGGAATTGATGACGGAACTGAAAACAGAAAGGTAAGAGACTATACCTTAACCATGATGAAAAACAACGAAATAAGCGCTTCATACATTAATAAAATTTTTAGTATAAAAAAGAATTTTAATGTAGGTCATTATATAATTAAAGCTCCAAACGGAACATACGCACTCAT
>CADBRM010000026.1 GCA_902797085.1 uncultured Methanobacteriaceae archaeon | reverse complement strand
CTTCATGAACGAGTTTGAACAGACTGGAGCACTTGAAAGAGTAACAGTATTCATGAACTTAGCAGACGACCCTGCTATTGAAAGAATCATGACCCCTAAAATGGCATTAACCACAGCAGAATACCTTGCATTTGAAAAAGGTATGCACGTATTAGTAATTCTTACTGATATTACAAACTACTGTGAAGCACTTAGGGAAATTTCTTCAGCACGTAGTGAAGTACCTGGTCGTAGAGGATACCCAGGTTACATGTACACTGACTTATCACAGATGTACGAACGTGCAGGACGTATTAGTGGTAAAGAAGGTTCAATTACCCAGATGCCTATCTTAGTTATGCCTCAGGATGATATTACTCACCCAATTCCTGACTTAACTGGATATATTACAGAAGGTCAAATTGTATTAGACCGTGAATTAGACAGAACAGGTATTTACCCACCAGTAAACGTACTTCCTTCATTATCAAGATTAATGAGTGGTGGTATCGGTGGAGATCGTACCCGTGATGATCACAGTGGAGTATCTGACCAATTATATGCAGCATATGCAGAAGGTCGTGACTTACGTGATTTAACTGCAGTAGTAGGGGAAGAAGCATTAACAGAAACTGACCTTAAATACTTAAGATTTGCTGATGCATTTGAAGACAAATTTATCAGACAAAGTCTTGACGAAGATAGATCTATTCAAGAAACTCTTGACTTAGGTTGGGAACTATTTACCATCTTACCTAAAACTGAACTCAAACGTGTAAAAGACGAATTTGTAGAAAAATATTTACCTACTGAAAAAGCTACTGAAGAAGTTGAATCTGAAGAATAAACTTCATTTCTTTAGTTTTTTTAAGGTAAATCTATCAGTGAAGGAGGCTATTTAATGGCAGGAGAAAAATTGGATGGAATAAATCCAACTCGTATGGAACTTCTTAATCTTAAAGACAGAGCTAAATTGTCTACTAAAGGTCATAGTCTTCTTAAAGAGAAAAGAGATGCTCTAATTAAGGAGTTTTTTGAAATCCTAGATCGTGTTCAAGGTTCTAGAGATGAAGTTGAAAAGAAATTAGCAATTGCTTATGCAGAACTAAACAAAGCTCAAATAGACATGGGAGATATGGCAGTTAAACGTGCAGCTTTATCAGTTAGAGAATCTATTGAACTAGACATAAGTTCTAGAAGTATTATGGGTGTTTCTGTCCCTGTTGTAAAAAGTCAAGCTACACATAATGATTTAATTAGCAGAGGTTACGGTTTTGCGGGTACTTCAGCAAACTTGGATATTGCTGCTAAGGAATTCGAAGAATCAATTAAGATTATTATCGAACTTGGTGAAATCGAAAAAACAATTATTATGTTAGCTAAAGAAATTGAAGCAACAAAAAGAAGAGTAAATGCTTTAGAACACGTTATGATTCCTCGTATCAACAACACTATTTCATTTATTGAAATGCGTTTAGAGGAAATGGAAAGGGAAAGCTTCGTGCAACTCAAAGTTATTAAACGTAACATGGATGCTGGAGAGGCAGAATAATTATTGGTTTTTCCATAATTATTCTTTTTTTTAACCCTTTCAATTATTTACAAAAATCTTTTTTTCAAAACAATTATATTTATTAAACAACTAATTTTATTTATACAATATTTTATTCTAATTATTTTTAAGGGTTGTATTATTATTACTAAAATTTTAGTTGTAGGTTCTAATACTAGAGCAATATCAAAATCATTATATTCGTTAGGTTATCAGGTATATGCTACTAGTTTTTTTGAATTAGAAGATCAAAAAACATATGTTGAAAAGTTAATTGTTCCATCAGATTTACATAGTTTTGATGTTAAAGTGTTAGAAGATTTGGCATTAAATTACGTAAATGAAGTGGATTATATTATTTTTACTAGTGATATTAATACAGATAGATTTCCTAAGTCAAAAATCATAGGAAATCACAATACCAATAATATCACTGACAAATATAAAATGTTTAAAAAGTTACATAAAAATTTTTTAATGCCACAAACTTATAAACTGAACACAATAGAAGAAGCTAAGGAAATTGTCAGTAATAGTCCTGAAAAGAAATTCATTGTAAAACCTGTTCATGGAACAGGTGGTGTGGGTATAAGATTCTTTAATGAAAATATCTCTTCAGAGGACGAATTTATTTTACAGGAGTTTATTGAAGGAGACAGTGTAAGCAGTTCTTTTTTATCTTATAAAAATCATGATATAAAGATGGTTACAACATCAGATCAGATAATCGGTTCTAAAATGTTAGGGGCATCTGATTTTATTTATTGTGGAAACATTACTCCGTTAATCAATTCAAATCCCAAATTAATAAATATTTCTGCAAAAATTTCTAAGATGTTTAGATTATTGGGTTCAAATGGTGTGGACTTTATTTTAAAAAATAATAACGTTTATGTTATTGAAGTAAATCCTAGAATACAGGGAACGTTTGAATGTGTAGAAAATAGTTTTGATATGAACCTTGCAAAGGCTCATATGGATGCATGTAATGATGTTAAAGTAGATATTCCTATTCTTCAGAAATTTACTGTAAAGTTAATACCTTATGCATTTAATAATTCCAGATATAATTTACAAGATTTAAAATATGTATATGATATTTCCTCTCAAGATTATATGATAAAAAAAGATTTTCCTATATCAACCATATTGGTTTCTGATAGAATTCTGGAAAATGCTATGAGTAAAGCAGAAATAATAAGAAAAAAAGTGTATAATTCGAAAATTGATTAGATTATTCCAAATGAAAATAGTATGTATACAATTACACCAAATGCTATTGCGAATGATGATATAATCATTAGTCTAGTATATATATAAAATAATTTTACTCTTCTTTCCGGATCTTCATCTAAATATTCTTTTATTGGATCTTGATAAGGCATAATACTGTCTCCTTATATCAATATGTAAAATTATGTTGAAATTAATATAAAACTTTTTTTTAAAATTAGTATTTAAAAGTAGCCCCAAGCGGAGTCGAACCGCTGTCCCAGGTTCCAAAGACCCGGAGGATTGCCACTACCCTATGGGGCTAACACTCGCACTTTTGAAGTACAATATAAACTTTGTGTAAAGTTATTTATATACTTTTCGTTTATCTTTTATATTTCTTTATGTTATTGCTTATTATTTTTGTATATTATCTTTATGTCATATTTTCTAAATTGTTACATATATTTAAATAGCTTTAATTAGATAAGTTAATGATAAGAATTAGATAGATTCTTAATTTATAGCTGATTGATTTTTTATAATTAAAAAATTGATTATTATAATACAAATCAGGATATACGTCATATCCGTTAATTCATTAATTGATATGACTTTAAAACGAATTAATTAATTAATATTCTGATTTATTAAGGGAGGCGGTAAGATTAAGAAAAGTTTGATTATAATTCTCCTAGTAACGATATTCCTTAGTATTTCAGCAATTTCTGCTGCAAGTGATGATATAGGGGATTCTACAGATATTCCTGCAGTTATTGCTACAGGGGATGTTGCTGTGGGAGATAATGGAATAAACACAGGTTCTATTGAAGGTCAAAATAACAATGAAGATGAACCTCAAGCATCAGAAGGTAACAAAACAGTAGAAGATGAAAATGATGCATCAGGTAATGGTACAGACGCTGGTAATGGGAATGAAACTGCAAACAATGGTACTGATTCAAGACAGTCCATTACAATTGCTTCAAGTCCTATTATAACTTATGCTAATACAACCATTACCATAAATGCAAATGTTACTAAAGAAGATGGTAGTTTATTAAATAGTGCTAAAGTAGCTATTAAGATTAATGGTAAAACTATTGGACAGACACGTGTTTATAATGGTACAATTTCATACGATTATGAACTTCCTAAGTGGCATGCGAAAACTTACAATTTAACTATTGTTGTTGGTGAAACGTCCAAAACTTTAAAAGGAACAAATGATTTTGATTTAATTATCATTAGACACGATGTTGTAATTAATATGTCTGATTTTACTGTACCTTCAGCTACTAATACAACTTTATATGCTACAGTAAATTATGAGAATGGATCTGCAGTTGACGGTGCTAAAGCCGTCTTTAAGATTAATGGTAAAACTATAGCTTCCACTACCGTTAAAGAAGGTGTGGTGTCTGTGGATTATGTTGTCCCAACCAAAGCTAATATTTATCCTTTAATTCTTAAAATTGGTGAATCCACCGTTTCAAGTTATAATGATTCTACTGTAGATTTAATAGTTACTAAAAGAACACCTACCGTTGATACTGAATCATTGTTCTTTGTTCAACAGAATAATACTGTTACTTTAAGAGCTACATTAACAGATCTTGGTTATGCAAATGCTTCTGGTAAAATTGGTTTTAAAATAAACGGTAAAACTGTTGCTACTGTACAAATGGTTGATAATACAGCTACATACGATTATGATGCAAGTAATTTAAAAGTCGGTAATCATGTTGTTTCTATTGTATATGGTGGTTCCAGTGCTTTAGAAGAAATTAGGTATAATACTACTCTAAGAGTTCAGAATGCTGTGGTATCTGATTATACTTATGAACAAATATTAACTAAAGCTAATCTTACTTATAAATTTATAGTAAATAATAAGGTATTGCCAAATTATGCTTCCATGAATGGGAATCATGTTTCAATGGCTGATTTCTTATATTTAATGACACAGGTATTGACTTATAAAAATTCATATCATGATGGGTCATTTATAACTCCTTCAAGCACTACACAAACAACTGCATATGATATAACAATATTTGAAGAAGATTATATGTCACTTGCAAAAGATATTGTAGATTCATATATTAAAAATGGACAAGCACCAGATACTATCATAACAGATTCTGATGTTACTTTGAGTTTCGAAGATGCAGTATTTTCATATACTAAAATTTTATCTTATTTGGAACTTAATGGAAGATTACCAAATTATGTTACAGTTACTAAAATAAATGAATCATCCAGTTCTGGTTCCGGATCTAATCAATCAGGTTATGTTTCTACAAATACGGTTCCTTCAGGTTATGAGTCCTATGTAGTATCCACAAATAACACTGATGTAAATAATTCAGTTATTATAACTGCAGTTAAATTGGCTGTAAAAGATATTAATAGTACTTATAATCAGGCATCAGCTATATTTGATTACGTAAATGACTGTACTAATTATACAAGTTATGTAAATACAAAATATGGGGCTGTAGAAACATTAAATAGGGGAACTGGAAACTGTGCAGATTTATCTCACTTGTTAGTTGGAATGTTCCGTACTGCAAACATACCTGCAAGATACTGTCATGCTACATGTACTTTTAGAAGTGGTCTTGTAATTGCTCATGTTTGGGTTGAAGCATATGTTGATGGAAAATGGTATTCATGTGATGCCTCATCCAGTTATAATACATTCGGAAATGTTGTCAACCAACAAAACAGTACAGTAATCACTAACTACATTTCACTTCCATTCTAAATCTTGGATTTTTCCAAGATATTTTTTTCTTTTTTAATTTTTTTTTCTTAAAAAT
>CADBRM010000025.1 GCA_902797085.1 uncultured Methanobacteriaceae archaeon | reverse complement strand
ACATATTATTTTTCAGATTCTTTTTTACAACCGCAATTGGCTGTGGTTAAGGAGTATTTTTCATTCATACAGTCATCCAGGAAGTCCTTGAATTCCTTTAATTTTTCTTTGTTTAATGTATAGTAGGACCACGTGCTTTTTTTGCTCACGTTTACCAGTCCTGTTTCTGATAATATTTTCATGTGATGTGAGAGTGTTGGTTGTTTAATATCGAAGTGTTCTAATAGTTTACATGCACATATCTCTTCATCTGATAATAGTTTGATTATTTCTACTCTGTTTTTTTCACTTAATGCTTTAGATATTTTTATTACTTCTTCCGTTTTAATTTTTAAACCCTCCCATATTATATAGATAAACATAAATATTAATGATAATCAATATTGATAAGTATAAATATAGTTATTGGAATACAAGTATATAAACCTATTCAAAAGACAAAGAAAACTACACTAATATTGATGAAAAATACAAAAAATTAATAGTATAAACAGTATAATAATTACTATAATCGCTCTGGGGTATGATGACATATGGAAGTAGAAAGACTACAGTACGATATCGGCACGGACTTTAATGAAATGAAAGCTCATGTAATAGAAAATAAGGCTGAATACAAAAACAGGAGCTTATCAGGTAACTTGGTAATAAGGGGAATAGGAGAAAAGTACTTAAAAATAGAGAACAACTTTTACTCATGGAACGAAATAGAAAAGTCATTGAATGATTACAAACAGGGAAAATTGGTCAATGAAATAATTCTATCCATACTCTCCTGGATCTATAGGGACATTGAAATAGATGACACATCATACACTCCAAGAAAGTTTAACCTTGACGAAAACTTCCTGAAAATAAAAGCAGAAATAATTGACCATAAGCAGTACTATAAGGTAGGATTGATCTCCGGTATAGGTGAAAACAATATAAAGATAACCACCTATAAAAACAAGGATTACTATATAGAATGGAAAGAGATAGAACAGATAGTCAACGATATCAAATACTCCTCATTTGATGATCTGGAAGAAAAAAGATTCACAACAAGCATAATCAAACAGCTGTTCAATGACAATAAAAAACAGTACTCACAGGAAGAATTGGAACTGGTGAACAGTGAGAACGGAAAACTGAAACTAAAATATTACAAACTGTCCAAGTTTGCCAAACTCAGTTACAAACTCATCAGGGAAGAAAACAGCGACACTAAAATTATAAAGGAAATGGTTAAACTGGCATTGGAATGGAATAACGGACAGTTGCCATATAATATCACTGAGGAAGGGATAAACAACATAATCCTGAACAAGTACAGTCTGGTAAGGGCAGACTTAAGAAAGAATGAAAGATACACTCAAATACTACAGAAAGAGCTTGGAGAGGAATATAAGGTTTATTCAATTCAATACTCCGATGAGTACATTTACCACACACACAGTTACAAAAATCTTATAAAATTCGAAAAGGATTCCAGTAAGTGGATAGTAACATATAACAATAAGGACTTACTGCAGAAGGCATTCAGAAAAGAGGTAGGCAGTCACTGGAAATGTGACATCACCACCATGAAGTCAACGGAAATATGCACTGTAAATGACTATGATAACGAGAACAACGCTTTCAATCCGGATTTCTTTGTAAAACTCTATCATGACTTCCACAGAAAAAAGCAATAATCAATACCTAAGGCATATCATTATGAGTTTCATCCTCTATTTTTTTTTATTTCCTTAATTAACGAATCCTCCTCCTTTTTCTCAATAAATATATATAATAAAATGACTAAATAGTCATATATATAATTTTATGAATAAATACGTTAGGGAGTTTTATTGAAATGAATGATAAACAGCAACGTATCATTAATTCGGGATTAAGACTTTTTGGTAAAAAGGACTATGGTTCCACAACGACCGCAGAAATAGCAAAACAGGCGGGAGTAAGTGTAGGAACACTATTTAACTATTATCCAACCAAACAGGAATTGATCAATGAAATATATCTCTACGCTAACAGGGACTATTGTGAATATGCCAAGAACCTGGAAGAAAAAAATGATTTTAAGCGGGGCATGATTGAACTGTGGAGCAGATGTATAGATTACGCTCTCGAAAATCAAGACATTTTCAGGTTTTTAGTCAAATTCAGAAATTCCCCTGAGATTAAAGAAGAAACTGTTAAACAAATCAATGATGAAAGCATATTCTTTGAAAAGGTATACAACAAGTTCAGAAAAAGAAATGAAGTAAAAATGTACTATGATCTGTTTAGCTACATCATGTTTGGATGTCTGATAGCAACGCTGGAATTTATAGAAAAAAATCCCGATAAAGAGATTGAACACGTTAAGGAAATATCATTTGATTACCTGTGGGATGGAGTAAACCCATAGAACGTAGTGCTATTCATTAAAATTATTATTAGGTGATATTATGGATAAATTTGGATTTGGTATGATGCGTCTGCCACAGTTGGATAATAATCCAAGGAAGATTGACATGGAACAGTTGAATGAAATGGTGGATGTTTATATAGAAAATGGTGGAAAATACTTTGACACGGCATATCCCTATCATATGGGAGTTAGCGAAACGGCATTAAGAAAGGCTGTGGTTGAAAGGTATCCAAGGGAAGATTTCCTAATAGCAACAAAATTACCGATATTCTCGGTAAAACAACCGGAAGACATGGAAAAGTTCTTCAACATACAACTAAAAAAATGTGGAGTGGACTACTTCGACTACTATTTAATACACAACATTAATGAAATGACACATCACGCAGTCTATGATTTTGATGCATTTGAATTCCTAAGACAGAAAAAGGCCGAGGGAAAGATAAGAAACATAGGATTCTCATTGCACGATAAACCCGCAGCATTGGTGGAGGCACTGGAAGCATTCCCTGACTGTGACTTTGTACAGCTACAAATCAACTACCTTGACTGGGAAAGTGCATCTGTCGAATCAAAGGAATGTTATGAAACAGCAACAAGATATGGGAAACCGGTTATAGTAATGGAACCTGTTAAGGGAGGAGCTTTGGCAAACCTACCCGAATCTGCAGAAAAAGTCTACAGAAAACACGATGAAAATGCTGAAAACGTTTCATATGCACTAAGGTTCTGTAATGACTTGGACAACGTATTCATGGTACTGAATGGTGTAAGCAGTCTTGAACAAATGAAAAGCAGCATAAACATATTCAAGAACATTAAGCCATTGACTGAGAAAGAACTGGTGTTGATAAATCAAGTAAAAGATATAGTGAATGAATTGACACCAATCAAATGTACGGAATGTAACTACTGTATAGAGCACTGTCCAAAAAACATTCCTATACCAAAATATTTCTCGACATACAACACATACCACATTAACAAGACACAGGACGGGGATCAAATGGGAGCACAGGTATATTACCTTGTATTGTCCGAAAGTGAAGAAAATGGTGCAGTGGGTGATTGTATAGAATGTAATGCTTGTGTAAAATACTGTCCACAACACCTGGAAATACCGAAACTATTAAAGGATGTTCATAAGGAATTATACAGTTCAAATATAAAGCGATTCTTTAAGTCATAGGGAATTTCTTATCTTCTCCACCCATTTTTTGACATATCCTGATAATTGAGGAATGTAATCTATGAAATACCGTCCCCTGATGGAATGGATGGGAAAACAAATCTGAACGGGAATTCATGGAAAAACAGGTTCGGTTGATGTTTCAGGATAATTGAATGACTATTCTCCTCTTACTTCACCGCTACTGTGGAGTGGATTTTACAAATAACTGGTATTCCATCCAAAATTTACAGGGACTAACTTTCCTATAATTATTCCGGAGAATTATTGAAGTAACTTATATTTTCATAAGTAATTTAAGTAAAATTGTATTTAATTTACTCTTTTTTAATTATTTTGGATATATTTCCTTTAAATCTTTATATATATTATTTTATATAACTATAATCATAAAGGGTATAAGTTATTGTGAATATTATTAACAATTAACTTGATTTAGAAAAGTACGTATAATCTAATGGGAGGCATGTTTTAAAATGAATTATATGGATAAAAAAGTAACTTTTCAAAAAAGGGAGGATAGTGGTAACTTCACATACATAACACCTAACAGCATTATCACCACACACGAAAAGTTAACAAAGGATGTTAACCACAAAACAAACTAATTTTTTTTATATTTTCTATAATTACCATTTTTTTTTAAAATTATTTATTTTTAAGTAATAAGTCACTGGAACTTATTGAGGAACTATTTTTTTTCATTCTATAGGGGATATTCCATTTTTTTTGAATGAGGGTGATGTTTTTTTTATTTAATTATTAAAAATAGATTATATTGTATTTTTTGGAGGTTAAGGAAAAAAGATAAGAATTAGGTATTACAACCTTATTCTTCTTTTTCTAATCCACAGGCAACTCTTAAGCTTTTACCTACTTCTTCGATTAAAAGTTCTCCTTCTAATCTTCTTTGTGCGAAGAGTTTAGGATATGCACTTGCACCTTCTACTGCAAATTCAGTTGCAAAGGTACCATCTTGGATTTCTCTTAAGATATCTTTCATGTTGGCTTTAGCTTCATCAGTGATGATTCTGTCTCTTCTTGTAAGGCCACCGAATTCTGCAGTGTTACTTACATCTTGCCACATGTTTTTGAATCCTTTTTCGTAGATTAAGTCGATGATAAGTTTCATTTCGTGACAGGTTTCGAAGTATGCCATTTCCGGTTGGTATCCTCCTTCCACAAGGGTTTCAAATCCTGCTTTGATGAGTGCGGTTAATCCACCACAAAGTACTGCTTGTTCTCCGAATAAGTCGGTTTCAGTTTCTTCTCTGTATGTGGTTTCGATTACACCTGCTCTTGTAAGACCGGTTGCTTTTGCCATTTCTATTGCAATATCGAATGCTTCACCTGTTGCATCTTGTTCTACTGCGATTAAACCTGGAATACCGAATCCTTCTTCGTAAGTTTGTCTTACTTTGGATCCTGGACCTTTAGGTGCAATCATTGTTACGTTTACATCTTCAGGTACTCTTATACGTTTAAAGTGTATGTTGTATCCGTGTGAGAAGGAAATTGTGTTTCCTGGTTCAATATTTTGTTTAATTTGGGTTTCGTAAACATCTTTTTGTAATTCATCAGGAATTAATATGTGAATAATATCTGCTTCTTTGGAAGCTTCTTCAATGGTTTTTACTGTAAGGCCATCAGCTTCTGCTTGTTTCCAGGATTTTCCGCCTTCACGTAAACCCATTACAACATTTAATCCACTGTCGTGCATGTTTAATGATTGACCTCTACCTTGACTACCGTAACCAATTACTGCGATAGTTTTTCCTTCTAAAACATTTGTATTTACATCGTCGTCGTAATATACTTTCATTTTATCGAGTACTCCTATATTTTATAAATTATATCTAGATATAATATATGTTTATATTTTTGTAAGAACTTATATTAAATGATTCTTAATTATTGTTGAAATTCAAGTAGTTACTTCATATAATGCTTAAATAGTTAATCGTTAAGGGCTTTGTGTTAAAAATTAAATTATAAATAATTCAATAAAGTTTAACTAATTTGTAAACATTTATTTCTTTTTGTTTGGAGATGTATTCCAGAAACACTCCATCTATCATTGGAAAAAAGGTATATGAGAAAAAAATGGGGGTAAGGGGGTTACAATGTTTTTTGTCCTCTGCTGAGTGCGGTTATTCCTGTTTTTGCCGTTTCCTTAATACCGTATGGTCTTAGCAGGTCCATCAATGCATTGATTTTATCGGGATTTCCGGTAATTTCTATTGTTATGGTTTTTGGTGTTACGTCAATTATGTGTCCTCTGAAAATGTTGGTGTATTGTATTATTTCTGATTTGTCCTGT
>CADBRM010000024.1 GCA_902797085.1 uncultured Methanobacteriaceae archaeon | reverse complement strand
GGGTTTCATTGTTTATCCTAATATTTACGACACTATTTATCAGTGCTTCACCATCGGCATTTGTGAATATTCCACTTATTGTGATATTGTCATTGTATTTTACATCATCAATTTTATTTAATGTCAATTTAGTATCTTTTCTAAGAATGCTGATTGTCGTACTTGTGTTGCATGGGTTATATCTTGAGTCGCCCCTATAAAATACAGAGATATTGTTTGTTCCGGGAGTCATTGCCCTGATTGTTAATGTATATACCCATTATTGTCTGTTTTGGCCAGATATTTATTGTTGTTTATGAATATTTCGATTTCTGCATCGGCAAATGCTTTTGTATTCCTTTTTAACGTACCTTTAATTGTAAGGTTATCCTTATATCGTGATTCCGTAACATTGGTAATTTTAATCTTCACATCAGTTGTAGTGTAATTTATGAGATATACATCATTCTTCATTGTTTCATTGATGCTGTCGATTACCAGTTTTATCGTATGATTTCCATATGGCAATATGTAATTGCTGATATTTAATCCGGTATAGGTTAATTCATTATCAACGTAAATACTTGCATTTCTTATATCAAAATATTTTTCGCTATTATTTTCTTTAATGAAGAATAAATCATCTTCCTCCACTATAATAAAATTGAAGGGATATATTTCACCGAATGTAGAGTTCTCTATTGTAAAATTTTTACTATATACCGATCCATAATTATTTGATTGGGTTTTTATGAAGTTACAGTTTTTTATTATGCTTAGGTATTCATCCCCGGGATATGTTCTGTTTAATTGCTGGTGACATATTGCACCACCCATATCTGACCGGGTATTGATGAAATTACTATCTGTTATATATAAATTCATATTTGTATATATGGCTCCACCATTGTTTTTTGCAGTAGTGTTTGTGAATGTGGTATTAAATATTCTTAAGTGAGAAGTAGACCCAATTGCTCCACCATTACCATTAGTAGCTGTGGTATTTATGAAATTGCAATCGGATACGTTTAAATATTTAAATCCTCTGATTGCACCCATCGTGTTTGATGATACATTTATAAATGTGGAGTTACTGAGTGTAAGGTTAGCCAAATAATAGTCAGCATAACCGGTTATGGCACCGGCGGAATCGAGTGAAGTACAGTTAATAAATGTACAATTGTCGATAATGCCATTTCCATATATACGTACTGCTCCACCAGAATAATTACTGTATGAATTGATGAAAATGGAATTTACAATAAGGGAATTATTGTAACCATACATTGAAACTGATCCACCTGATGCCACAATACCATTTCCCGTATTATTAATAAAAGTACAGTTAATTATATTATTGACATCCAAAAGTGCTCCTCCCTGGTATCCACTACAATTATTAAAAATACAATTGATTACAGGATTGTAATGCTTATGGGTTTGATAACAAACGGCACCACCCCCAGAGTTACTCGATGAATTAGTGAAGTTACAATTTCTAATCAATATCTGGTTTTCTCTATTATAGATAGATCCGCCCCAATGTGCATAATTATTAAAAAAGTTTGAGTTGTCAACTAATGCAATTCCATCATTAACAATTACTCCTCCAGCTAAACTTGCACGGTTGTTATAGAAAATACTATTATTAACCGATAGGTTTCCCCTATTATATACATTACCATAATCATATGCCCTACAGTAAATGATACTGGAATTATTGATGTTTACATTACCGCTATTATTAATGGCTGAACCGTTATGATTAATTATCTTATCCCTGGTAAAGTTTGTAGTAAAATTGGATAAGACAATGTTGTTTAGGTTCAAAGTATAACCTTCATATACCGAAATGAACTGGTATTTTCTCTTTCCGTTAAGAGTGATGCCGTTTCCATTAATAATCAACTCCCTAGTCTTTCCACTTCCATTTCCCCATATTACTGATGAGGAAGCATTATAATTTCCGGGTTTTAAATTAATGGTATATGAATCCACTGAACTATTTTTTGCATTGTCTATCTGCCTGAGCAATTCCCGGTAATTTTTTACATCAACATTTTGACTGGTCTTTACCATGTCTGTCCGACTATTTTTATTAATTATTTTTTGTATCTCATTATTGCCGTTATAGTTTTCAGCTGTAAAATTATCCTGGACTATTGTTGAATTATCTGAAAAGTCATTTGCAGCTGTAAAATTTAATGTCAACAGTATCGTAATAACAGCAATTAATAAAAACACTGATATCTTGTCTTTCATTCCATGCCTCCTTTATCTAATAAGTTATTTTAAAATTTTTTATAAAATTTTATAAAATATGTTTATTAAATCCTTTTAAATGAATCTAATATACAACACTATTTATATTTTTCAAAACTAATAAAATTTATTGAATGATACATTAAAATAATTATAATAATTAACTTATTTTAGAAATAATTTTATTTAAGCAGAAAAAAATTATTCAGTCTCCGCCATAAAAAATCCAATTTTTAATGAGCAAAAAGCCCCACATTTCATGATTTTTTTTATATCCTATAAAACCTGAAGATTGACAAAAATATAACATGTACCAAAAAATATAGCATCAAAAATGTACTCGACAATTATACTGACGATAACGGTACTTTTATTCAAACCGAACCAAACGATAAAGAACCAAAACAATCGTAAAAGCAACGATAAAAAAAGGTTTGTAATAAAATGAAGAAAAAAATATTAATGACCCCCATACAGATAGTATTATTATAAATAAAGTATAAACCGGAAGTCATGGAAAAACTTTAGCTTTTATACAATGGATTATCCGACAATATGGAATATTGGCAGCCATTGGTCAAAATAAATTCCATGCTCCAATTTACAACGATAATTTTTCTAAATAAAGAAAATTATATCATGAAAAAATAGGTTATCCATGAAAAGCATACAGTGGGAAGAAAAAAGGAGGTAATTATTTATGAACATGAGGGATGCAACAATAGATGATGCCCAGGGGATACTGGACATAATGGATTATTACATGAAAAACACTGCAGTGCACTTTTCCTGTACAGCACCCGAAACTGAAGAATTCAAGAAAACAATGAACAGGATAATTGGAAGATACCCCTTTTTCGTGCTTGAAGAAGAAGGCGGGATTAAAGGATTTGCCTATGCCAAACAGTTTTCTGATGTGCCTGCTTATGACTGGTCCTGTGAGCTGACAATCTACATCAAAGAGGATTCAAAAGGAAAAGGACTTGGAAAAAAATTGTACAATGCAATCGAGAACGTGCTAAAGAGGATGGGAATCAAAAACCTGTACGCATACATCGCCTACATTGAAGGGGAAGATGAATATCTGGACAATACAAGCATGAAATTCCATGAAAAGATGGGATTTGAAACGACTGCAAAATTCTCCAAATGCGGATATAAGTTCGAAAGATGGTATGATGTCATCTGGATGGAAAAAATCATCTCCAGTCACGAAACCCACCCGGAAAAAATAACAAGCTATAAAGATATTGGCGATTAAAATTCAGTGATTCTGAAGTTGTTTGATTAACTGAATTTATTTTTTTTATATCTTTAACTATTTTTATTTGATTTCCGAATCCGTATATTACTGTCATAGTTATATAACTATTATTTTCCTTAAACAATGTTTATGTAAAGAGTATTTGTAAAATAAGGCAAGAT
>CADBRM010000023.1 GCA_902797085.1 uncultured Methanobacteriaceae archaeon | reverse complement strand
TAAAAAAAATTAAAAAGAGTTTATTTTTTTATTTATCCATGATTTGTTTCATGAACCTGTTTTTTATTTTTGAAGGAGATAAGTCAATTATTGGCGCATCACTATTTCCGGGATTTACTTTAATATGTAGAAAAACAGGTCCTTTTTTATCAAGATATTCCTGCATATCTATACAGTCAGTACTATTTTTTGCATCAAGATAATAAACTTCATTAAAACCAATGCTCTCTGCAATATTTGATAAGTTTATCTTGGAACTATATGTTTCTTGAGAGCCAGTTGAACCATAAGCTTCATTGTCAATCAATGCAATAATCAGATTTGAAGGGTTTTGGGCATATACTGTTACTAATTCTCCGAAGTTCATTAATAAAGATCCATCACCGTCAATAACTATAACTTTTCTATTATCCTCTTTTTCTTCTAATGCTAATGATAAACCTAGTCCGATAGGAGTTGCCATACCCATAGAACCTGACATGTAGAAAGTATTTTTTCTATCTTTTATTCCAAATAATTCTCTTGATGGAAATCCTATGTTTGAAATGATAAATTCATCGTCAATCGTTTCAACAATTTTTTTAATTGCATCATACCTTTTCATGGTCAACACCCCTGCTCCAATAATTGATATCAAATAGTAATGCTATTGGTTCCTCTGAAATACTTGACAAATTCCATGCTTGCTTGACTATTTTCTGTGATTCATTAGGATCATTTATTTTATAGTAGGTTATATCTAGACTATCAAATACTTTCGTTGTGGCTTTGCTCATTGGTATCTGTCCATATACTCCTTCACCAAATGTTCCTCTGTGGCTGATAATCATTATTATTGGAAAATGATATAATTTCATCAGTGATGCTAAAACATTTACACTATTTCCTAAACCCGAATTTTGCATAAGTATGGCAGGTTTCATGCCCCCCATATATGCTCCTGCACATATTCCAAATCCTTCTTCTTCACGTGTAACTGGTACATGTCTAATTTCATCATCTTCTTCTATCAGTTCTAATAATTTTTTCAAGTTTGCACAGGGTACACTAACAATAAAGTTTATCCCAGCATCCTTAATTCCCTGGTATATTACGTCTGTACTATCCAATGTATCACCTTAATGAAATATTCATAAGTTAAATAATAATTAATTATATGAATTAAAATTATTAAATTTAAAGATTTAAAAACAAGTTAAAAAAGGTTGGAGGTTAATTTGGTATATACTTATTCTTCGAAGTATTCATCAATTTTTAATCCTTTATTTTCTGCAATTTGGGTTAATTGTTCATATAAAGTTTCATCTATTGAAATACCGTTTGCGTGATTGTTTCTAATGTTTTCAACTTCACGATCACCAGGAATAACTCCATTTTCTGCACGGATTTCATTTACAAATTGATCAACATAGAATTTAAATTGCATGGAACCTGCAAAGTGTTCTGGATCTATTACAATTAATAAATCACCTTTGGTACACATTACATCAGGTGTTGCTGTTCCTTGAACGTCAACTCCACATGCTGCACTTACCAGTGGTCCTGCCAGCAATTCAAACATAAATGCTAATGCATATCCTTTAAATCCACCGAATGGTAATATTGAACCTTCAAGTCCTTCGGAAGGGTCCGTTGTTGGTTTTCCATCTTTATCTAAAGCCAAACCTTCTGGTATTTCTTCTCCTTTTCTTTTAGCTTGAAGTAATGTTCCTCTTGCAGTTATACTTGTAGCCATATCTACACAAATATAATTGTTAATGTCATCTGAAGGTATGCTTATTGTAATTGGGTTGGTACCTAACAATGCTTTTTTACCACCAAAAGGAGCCATTGCAGGTTCAGTATTGGAAATAACTATTCCAATCATGTCTTGTACAGAAGCTAAATCAGCATAGTATCCTGCTATTCCATAATGGTTGCTGTCATGTATACCCACTACTCCTACACCATTTTCACTAGCTTTTTTTACTGCTAAATCCATTCCTTTAACAGTAACATAATGTCCAAATTTGTGATTACCGTTAATCATTGCAGAACCTGGTGTTTCTTTTTCTATTTCGTAATCGCCTTCGGTTTTAATGGTTCCTGCTTCAATACTTTTTATGTATTGTGGGAATCTTCCGATTCCGTGTGTTGAGAATCCTTTTAAGTCACCATCAACAATTACTTCAGCAACTATTCTGGCTTCATTTTCTTTTACATCATATGCTTTCAATAGCTCTTCAATCAACTTAGTTTCATTTTCAATACTAATCTTCATATGAACGTCTCCTTAGTTATAGTTCTATGTTTTCATCTCTTGCAGTTATGAGAACTTTGTTATCCTTATCTTCTTTTATTTCACCAATTACATAGGTGTTGTGGTATTTGTTTAAGATTTCAAGTGCTTGATCTTTGTATTTTTCGTCTAAAATTACGCAGAAACCGATTCCCATATTAAATACGTGATACATTTCTTTACTTTCAATGCCTGTTGCTTGAATTTCTTTAAATACAGGCAATGTTTCTGGCAAATCGGTTATATAATAACTCATATTTTTATTTAATCTTTTGAGGTTACTGAAACCTCCCCCAGTTATGTGTCCTAATCCATGAACTTCTATATCTGAGTTTAATAAATCCATTATCGGATCCACGTATATTATTGTAGGTTCTAATAATGCTTCTCCAACTGTAATGGAAGTGTCACTAGGTAATGCATCATCTACTTTGTAGTTAGCTATGTCAAGTAATGCTTTTCTTGCTAAACTCAAACCATTACTATGAACTCCACTACTTGCAATACCTAATATTATATCACCATCTTTAATTTCTGAACCAGTTATGATTTTGTCTTTGTCAACAGTACCTATTCCAGTACCGGCAAGGTCAAAATCTTTAATTATTTTAGGTAGGGATGCTGTTTCTCCACCAATCATTGCAATTTTTGCTTGCTGACATCCCACTTTTAATCCTTTTCCTATTTCACTTGCTATTTCCGGATTAGGTTCTTCCACTGCTAAATAATCAACCATTGCTATAGGTTCTGCACCTACACATAAAATATCATTAACTACCATTGCTATACAGTCTATTCCAACGGTATCAAATTTGTTCATTAAATTAGCAATTAATATTTTACTTCCAACACCATCAGTACTCATAGCTATAGCACGGGAACCAAAATCAACAAGAGCTGCAAAATGTCCCTTGTTTTTAATGATATTTCTATATTCTAATGTTTCTGATAGTTCACCTGTTAATGCTTTAACAGTTTTTTCTTCTAAACTTATGTCTACTCCTGCTTCAGAATAAGTGACCATTATCTCACCTTAACTTATAAAAAATAAAACTTATTTTTATTAATTAAATAAAAAAAATGACATTATATTTTATTTTAAATTCCTCTTAAAATGATATATAATAATATTATATTTTTATTTTCTAATTTTAATACTTTACATTTAAATATTATAAAAAAAAGAATTGTTGAGATTATTGTAATCTCGTTGTTTCAAGATTCATTGGTGTTTTCGTTTCAATTTTGTATGAACGATAAATGCTGCTTGCCAAATCTAATGCCTTATATGCATCTCCGTGACAGACTAAAATTTTGTCCGGTTTTGGAGATAATCTTCGTACATATTCCATTAGTTGTTTACGGTCGCTGTGACCACTGAATCCATCTATGGTTGTTACTTCTAAATTGATGTGGTATAGTCTTGTTACACCATCATCATCCAAAGGTGCTTCCTTGTAACCTTTTTGTATTCTACGTCCAAGTGATCCTTCTGATTGATATCCTACAAATATTATGCTGTTGTTTTCATCTTCACATAACATTTTAAAGTATTCAACAGAGTTTCCACCGGTTAACATACCTGAAGTTGAAAGGATTACACATGGTTCTTTGCTGTCAATTAATTTTCTTCTTTGTTCGTTGTTGGTTACTTTTTTGAATACCTCTGAAGTGAATGGGTTTTTGCCAATGTGGAATATTTGGTCTCTTAAATCGTTACTTAGGAATTCAGGGTGTGCTGTGTGTATGGCTGTTGCTTCCCATATCATTCCGTCAATGTATACAGGCACATCCTTTAATATTCCATGGTTGATGTATTCTTCAAGTACTATCATGATTTCTTGTGCCCTACCTACTGCAAATACTGGAATTAATACTTTTCCTCCTCTATTTAGGGTGCCGTAAATACTTTTTATCAATTCTTTTTCTGCGGTATTACGTGTAGGGGTTACGTCTTCGTGACCTCCGTAGGTACTTTCCATTACCATTGATTCGATTCTTGGGAATCTTGTTACTGATGGTTCTAGTAATCTGCTTTTCTCGTTTTTGAAGTCACCGGTATAAACAAAGTTGTGTTTTCCGTCACCGATGTGTAGGTGTGCCATAGCCGATCCGACAATATGTCCTGCATTGTGTAATGTTAGTCTGATATCCGGGGAGATATCCGTTACTTCTCCGTAATCTAATGTAATTGTTTTTTTAATTGTTTCTTTAACATCTTTAATGTTGAATGGTAACGGGTTGTCTTCTCTGTGGGATATGTCTATGTGATCCTGTTGTAGTAGTGTCATCATGTCTCTTGTTGGTGTTGTACAGTATGTCGGTCCATCGTATCCGTAGTGGTACAGGTATGGAACAAATCCTGTGTGGTCGAGGTGTGCGTGAGTAACAATTACAGCATCCAAAGTACTTAAGTTAAATTCTGGAACATTTAAGTAAGGGAATGCTGTTTTTTCATCCACTCCTGCAACGTTTACTCCACAATCTAATATTACTTTACTGTTTGGAGTTTGAAGGAATAAACATGATCTTCCAACTTCTCTGAATCCACCCAATGAGGTTAATCTCACCCAATCATTGTCAAATCTTGCTTCTCTGTGGATTCTTTTACCAAGGTCTTGTAAGAATTCTTTTCTTTCTTTGCTGTTTCTTTTAAGAGTTAATCTTATTTTTTGAACAGTTTCTGATGATACTGGTGGGGTACGTAATATTTTTGGAGCCCATCCTGTTTGTTTAACTATTTCACGAGAAGTCGTTCCGTATTTTCCTATGACTAATCCAGGTTTTTTAGATTCTATTATAACTTCGTTAGTAACTTCGTCGAAAGAAATATCTGTGATTTCTGCTTCTTCTGGTACAATTTCTTCGATTTTTGCAATAGTTTCTGTTGGTTCTGTTAATACGGATTTATCTGATCTTATAATAATTCTTTTTCTTATATCTTTTGCTAAATCTCTTATTAAACTTCCGTTGTCTTTTATAATTTCAGGATTTTTTGTATAAATAACTATCTCCGGACCTTCAAATTCAACTTTAGCTAGTTTGACTTTTTCAGGTAAACGTTCAATAATTTTTTCTTTGATTTCCTGAATCATTGTACTCATATTATTCCCTCTTATATTCTTTTTAATTTTGAAAGAATGATATTTTTCTAAATATTTTGTAATCGTTAACTTTGTGAAATTAATTTTTTAATAATCAGTATATACTCTTGTTTATTAATTGTTAACAGAATTGTTTCGTGTTTAATTAATTCTACAGTAAGAAGTTAAAAATTAATGTATGAATTAATATTATATTCTAAAATTATTATTTTATTTACATTAAATTGTTAATTTTCATAATGAGTAAATAAAAAAATTATCATGTTGGCTTAGTAGCCATGTAATCTTAAAATAGTTTTAAAAATAACTAATTATTATTTTATTATATGTTATATATAAAGTTGTTTAGTCTTTTTAAAAAATAGAAAAAAATTAAGTAGATATTTACATATCTTCTTTTATTTCAGCAATTTCTTCTGGTGTGTAAATTTTCATACCTTCTTTGGTTATCGTTGCTAATCTGTAACCATTTCCGGAATAAACATCTCTTTCCATTGCTGAGGTTATTGCTTTAACAGCTACTTTTTTACCTTCTTCTACATCTAAATCTTCGGAATATCTGTCTTCCAATACCCCGAATGCATAAGGTGAACCAGAACCTGTTGATGTGCATTTGTCTTCCATGTAGCTACCGCTTGGGTCTAATGAATATAATTTTGCACCCTCTTTATCTACTCCACCTATGATGGTCTGTACATAGTACGGGCCTGATTTTAATATGTTACTTGTCATCACTGCTACTGCATCGATGGACATGTCTTTTTCGTTTTTTAATTTGTATAATGCTATTTCTGCCTTAATAACATCCATTAATGATTGTGCATGTGATACTGTTCCGGCTATTGTTGCTCCAATTTTATCATCTAACTGGAATAATTTTTCTGCTCCTTTGTTGGCAACTAAACTGCCCATTGTTGCTCTTGTTTCTGTTGCAATAACAACTCCGTCATTACAAACAAAACCGACGGTAGTTGTTCCTTTAACGTCTTTATCTGTTGGTTTCATTATTACACCTCTGAGTTAATTTAATAGGTTTTCAAATAATTTAAATCTGTTAGTTTAATTTTTCAAATAATTTATTTTTTTGTTTTATTTTTCCTTACAATTATATTATGTTGGTTTTATATTATATAACCTTTGGTTATTAAAATCTAAATTATTTATTGTTGTGATGTAATTGTTATAAAAAAAGTTTGATGAATGGAAATTATTCATCTTTTGTGAAATATTTGGATTCGATTGTTTTAGCAATATCCATAAATCCTTGTGCTGCCTGAGATTCAGGTTCTGCTTTAACAATAGGTACTTCATATTTGTCAGCAGATTCAGATACTTTGGTTCTGAATGGTAAATCTCCTAAATAATCAACATCCATTGCTTTTGCAAAATCTTGACCTTTACTGTCTCCAAACAGGTTTATTTTTTCATTACAATGTGGACATTCAAAGTATGACATATTTTCTACTAAACCAATTTTTTCAATGTGTAACATTCTAGTCATACCAACACATTTAACTACATCCTCTTCGGATACTGAACTTGGTGTTGTAACCATAACTGCAGCGTCTAAATCAGGAATCATCTGAAGAACTGTTAAAGGTTCGTCTCCTGTTCCAGGAGGGTTATCAAAAATCATTACATCAATGTTACCCCATGCAACATCTGAAATTAATTGTTTGATTGCTCCGGTTTTTTGTGGTCCTCTCCATATGATTGGAGAACCGTTACTTTCAATTAAGAAAGCCATTGATGCAACAAGTAGACCGTCATCAGTTTCTACTGGAACTAATTTATTCCCTTTTACACTTAAAGATTTATCTTCAATACCTAACATTTTCGGAACGTTAGGACCGTGAATGTCTACGTCATAGATAGCAGTTTTATAACCCATTGCATTAAATGCTTGAGCTAAATTAACAGCTACTGTTGATTTTCCAACTCCACCTTTACCACTCATAACTGCAATTTTATATTTTATATTAGCAAGATTACGGGTAATATTAATGTTTTGTTCCATTATTGCTCTTTTATCTTCATCAGATAAATTTCCGCCATGTTCATGTGCCATGATATTACTCCTTCATAAAAAAATGTATTATAATTTTGTTTATATTAATTATATTTTCATATTAATGATTAATATAATTATTTTTTTTAAATATTAAATTGGATATAATTTGGTATAATGGTTAAAATAATTAAAATAAGTGGAATGGGGGGTGATGATTAGAGTAAGGAAGTTTCTGGCAGGATTTTTACTAGGATATGGTCATACATTTTTGATTTTTTAATTTCGGCGATATCACCTAATCTGTAACCTTCTACATTAACCTCGGCTATTTCTTCATGGAATTCATCATAAGGTAATTTTACACGAACTCCATCTAATTGGCTGACTAATGCCATTGGAGAGTTGACATGTTCTATTTCTGCCACGCTTCTTTCGATAGCTATTTTTGCTATGATTGGTGAAATAATCAAAGGATCATCATTAAGATCTTCTTTTTGCTTTGCAATAATGTCTTCTGACATGCTTACCAATTTTCTTAATGCTCTGATATTTTCTCCCCGTTTCAGTCTTCTAGGAATTCTACCAAATCCTGAAACATAACCGTTAGCATTAATCTCTTCAGCATCCAGTTCGGGACTTCCCACTACTATGACAGGAATGTCTATATCTTCAAACAGGTGGGTTTTTTTGCGGATACAATCTTCAAAACTACCTAATGAAAAAATCGCTAAATCGTGTTCTTCAATTAAGTCTTTTTCCGGTTTACTAATCTGGGATATTCCTTTACCTGCACCTCTGGCTAATCCAATCATATTTGTTTTTGTACCATATCTTCTCAGATATTCCGCAATATCACAAGCAGCATGTGGCAAATGTTGTCTGGCAAGTGTCGGTGAAACAACTGCTATTTCAGTACTTGCTAATGGTGATAGTTCAACATCACCTAATAATTCCTTGGCTTTACTTTCTATTTTGTCAATATCTTCTGCAGGAATGGCAAGGGTTAAAGTTATATCAAGTTGTGATTCATTTTTTTGTAATATAAATCCTCCCAAATCCTCAATTAACTCTTCTATTTCATAATTTTTATGAATACCACCAGTATATGTCATTGTCTCGTACATAATTTCCGCTCCAGTAACTCATATCTATTTTTTATTCTTTCAATAATATCGGTTGGGACATTTTTATGTGATGGAACAATAATCACGTTTTTTTCTTTCACATCTATGTCCATGTAGTCGGGTATAATAGTATACTCGTATTCTGAATCACTAATTGTAAAACCCATATCGATAATTGTGTCTTTTAAAAAATTACTATATACTTTTACTTTAGTATTTTTTCTATTATCTTTTTTTTCATAATTTTCATCAATTAAATTTTTTATCCTGTTTATCTTTTCAATATCCGTTTTAGTGTTAAATTCATTTTGGATTTTTAAAATACTCTCATAAATTTGGGTATACGTGTTTAATTTAATTGATAGTTTGGGAATATCTGACTTGGTTTCTGATAATAATATAGCAATGTCCGCATTTTTTATTTCATTAGGTTTTACAACTTTGTAATCGCTTAATCCAGATATTTTTAAAACATCTTCACACATGGGGGTAGTAATAATTTTCATCATATCATTATCCTTTGTTATTATATTATTTTTGTTAATAATTGTTTTTTTCCATGGACTACTTTGATATATTTTAACAATTATAATTTATATAATAATATTTAAATTTTAATATAGGAATTTTTCATTTGATGTTAAACAATATTAATAGAAATTATTTTTAAGAATGTTGATATAATTAAAAATACGTGATATAATGAATAATAATGATTCTGAAGATACAACCAAAGAGTTTTACAGAAAACCACCAATAACAAGGGTATATCCCTATAATTCAAATGCCTCTGAAACAATTGAATCAGAAACATTAAATGAGGATGAAGAAGACATAAAGGATATCATTGAGCCTATTCATGAACCTTCCCTGGAGATTGTTGGAACAGCACACATATCCGAGAAAAGTGTGGATACTGTTCGGGAAACAATATATGATAAAAAACCGGAAATTGTTGCGATTGAATTGGATGTTGGAAGATACCAAAAATTAGTGGATGAAAGTTATGGTATCGTCAGGGAAGAAAAAATGGATTTAAAGTCCATGTTGAAGTCATCTAATCTGGTTGTTACGTTGGTTACTGCATTTTTATCTAATGCTCAAAGGAAAATGGGTGATGATGTGGGTGTAAAACCCGGTTCGGAAATGTTGGAAGCTGCCAAAATAGCTCAGGAGGTTAATGCGGATATTGCTTTAATAGATAGGAATATTCAAGTTACTTTAAAAAGAACTATCAATGGAATGTCTCTTAAAGAAAAACTGTCTTTCATTTGGGAATTGCTGGTTTCATATATTTCTGGTGAGGATGACGAAGATTCCTTTGAAGAGGAAATTGAAAGGTTAAAACAGGAGGATACTATCGCAGAAGTAATGGCTTTTTTCAAAGAGGCTTCACCTGGAGGATATAATGCATTGGTACATGAAAGGGATGCTTACATGGCATATAATTTGAAAAGCCTTGAAGATAAGAATGTTGTGGCAGTTGTTGGTGCAGGACATAAAAAGGGCATAACCACTTTCTTGGAAAATCAGGATACAATTCCCGATATTGATTCATTAAATTATATTAAGGAATCACGGTTTTCATTAGTAAAAATTATACTATATCTGATTCCAATATTGTTTATCCTAATTTTCATTGTTGCATTTTTTCAGGGTATTAATATAGAGGGGGGACTGATAACATATGTTCTCTTTGCAAGTGGGGGAGCATTTATCGGTTCATTATTGTCCGGCTCAAAAATTCAATCGGCCTTGGTTGCATTGCTAGTGGCACCAATAACAGTTATTCATCCTTTATTGGCTGCAGGATGGTTTTCCGGATTGGTTGAAGGAAAATTACGTAAAGTTGGTTTTGATGATTTACGTGAATTGGGGGATTTTGAATCGTTTAAGGACTTATGGCACAATAAACTATTTAGGGTAATAATGGTGGTAATCGGAACTAATTTGGGTTGTACAATCGGTGTATTGTTAACTATCAATGATGTGTTTTTACCGTATATTCAAGCAATATTCGGATTATGAGCTGGTGGAACTATGACTTATTTGATTTATCGTTGTGATTGTGGGAGAGTGTTATACTCTAAAGAGGAAACTAAAACTAAAAAATGTACGTGTGGAAAAACGTTGAACGTGAAAAAAAGAAGAATATTAAAAATTGCTGAAACAGCTGCCTCGGCAACAGAAGCCGTTCAGCAAATGCAGGAAGAAATTTATGGCGGTTCCATCTTTAAAACGGCTAATGAATTATAATGCTTTTAATTTCTTTTGTTATTTCACATGCTTTGCAGGGACTTTTAGCAGTAGGTTGACCACATAATTCACAAGTGTTTAACCGAACCTTTTCCTGTTTTATGGTAAATGTCTTTTCAAAGGATCTGAAGATGCTTTCTTTGGTTCCTTTCTTTTTTTCTTCAATATCATTTAGAAACATTTTAACTTCACTTCTCAATGAAGTTACGGAATAGGGACATTCTTCATCATGTATGGGAATATCATTTATTACACACCATATTCCAACATCTTTTTCCGGTAATTTCCACAGTGGCTTAATACGTGGGGTCATGTTCTCATGAATTTTATCGAGTATTGGCGTGAATTTCGGGAATTTATTCTGGTCATTTCTGGCAAAAGTCATTAAAAATGATTGAATTTCATCATCCATATTGTGTCCCGTGGCTATTTTATCACAATTTTCTTTGTCGGATATTTTATTCAGCAAATATCTTCTATAAACACCACAGGGCATACAGGTGCTCTTATAAACATCATGAATATCATCCAAAGGATATCCCCATTCTTCCTTAAATGAATAAACAGTTAGGGGTATGTCTAGTTTTTTGCAGTTTTCTTTAGCAGTTTTGATACCCTCTTCCCTGTATCCTTCAATTCCTTCATCAATGCAAACAGCTTTTATTTCAAAATCCATGTCGTTTTTTAACCTGTAATTGTGTAACATGTGCAGGGTCAGAATGCTGTCTTTTCCACCGGATACTCCAATCATAATTTTTTCGTTCTGATTGATTAGATTATACTCATTTATTGTTCTAAAAACATTTTCTTCAACGTATTTATTAAAAGATGTTTTTTCAATTTTCATATTATTTTCCTAAAAAAAGTAGTATAAGGGGAGGTTATTTATAAAAGTTCTTCTGAACCTTTTTTAACAGTATCAATAATTGTATCCAGTTCTTCTGTTGTTAAAGAAGGATGTACTGGTAATGAAATAACTTGACTGGCAGCTAATTCTGCTTCAGGACAATTTCCGGTAATTCCTATATTTTGATAGTATGGTTGTTTGTATAATACAATTGGGTAATGTACCCCTGTACCTATTTCATTGTTGGTTAAGAACTCTCTAAAGTTGTCCCTGTCTTTGGATACCCTTATTGTGTATTGGTGGAATACATGGGTAACATTTTCATCTATTTCAGGAGTGGTTATTCCTTCAACATCACTTAGACCTTCGCTGAGGTAAGCTGCATTTTCGTTTCTTTGTTCATTAAATTTATCGATATTTTTTAATTGAACTAGTCCGATGCTTGCAGCAATATCTGTCATTCTGTAATTGTATCCTAATAATGATTGTTCATATCTTTTACTTTCACCGTGTGCACGAACCATGGAAGACCTTTCAGCTAAATCATCATCGTTGGTTGTAACCATACCACCTTCACCGGTAGTCATGTTTTTTGTTGGATAGAAACTGAAACATCCTAGGTCTCCAATGCTTCCAATTTTTTTGCCCTTGTATGTTGAACCGTGAGCTTGAGCGGCATCTTCAATTACTTTCAAGTCGTTTTTTTCTGCAATTTCACAAATTGGATCCATATCTGCCGGCTGACCGTAAAGATGTACTGGTACAATTGCTTTTGTTTTATCCGTAATTTTTTCTTCTATTTTTTCAGGATCCAAATTGAATGTTTTTGGGTTTATGTCTGCGTAAACTGGTGTTGCATCTGAGTATAATATTGAATTTGATGTAGCTGCAAATGTGAACGGTGTGGTTATCACTTCATCACCTTTTTCAATCCCTGCTGCAACTAATGCTGTATGTAATGCTGTTGTTCCACTACTTGTTGCAATTCCATATTTTGCTTCGCTGTATTCTGCAAATTCATTTTCGAACTGTTCTACTTTTGGACCTTGTGCTAACATTCCTGATTTAAGAACTTCTGTAACTGCTTCTATTTCTTCATCACTAATTATTGGTTTTGCTATATTTATCATGATATTTCCCCTTATTTATTGTGTGACTGTCATAAAATTAGTTGATTATAATTATCTAATTTTTCATCAATTATTAATATTATGATATCTTATTTTTACTTAATAATTTTTTGTATATTTGATTTTTTTTTTTCAAATGGAGTACTGTTGATGTTCCGGTTCTGAACGAAAAATTTAAAGAATATCATTCTACCAAGTAATAATATCTTTGATTGTTTCGAACGATTTTAATAATAATCATTAATAATTAATTAATTTATCAAGAAGAATGTAATTATATGCATTGCTTTTGTTTAATGTCCTGAATTGATTAGAGGTGAATCCTCGGATATTGACAATCAGATTAGCTCTATGTTCTATTAGGTGAAAAGGGTCAATGAAAGTATATTAACAATTTTTTAGATATATTTAATTAAAAAAATTTCTATTAACATAATAATAAATTGGAGTTAAATAATGGATACGCATTTTATAGAGGAAGGATTAGTTAAAATAGAAGTTCCTGATTTTGAAAAAGTTTCTGCTAAGGCGCCTGTTTTTTATAATCCTGTAATGGAATTGAATAGGGACATTTCTGTAGTTGTTCTCAACCAGTATAGAAAGACATTGGACCATGACATCGTGATATTTGATGCATTTGGGGGAACAGGAATCAGGGGAGCCCGCTATTCTAAGGAAATTGGCGGTGTAGAAAAAGTTCTGGTGGGTGATGTTAATCCTTTGGCAGTTGATATTGCAAGAAAGAATATGGAACTAAATGACATAACAAATGTTGACGTTGAAAAAAATGATGCAAATGTCTTATTGCAATCAAATAAAGGTTTATTTGACGTTATTGATATAGATCCGTTTGGAACTCCAGCTATGTTTACTCAGTCTACGGCAATAAATATTCGGCCGGGTGGTTTAATTTGTATCAGTGCAACAGATACTTCTGCATTATGTGGAACATATCATGATCCGTGTATCAGGAAGTATGGTGCAAAGCCTTTAAAAACAGAATATTGCCATGAAAATGGAATAAGGATATTACTGGCTTTCATTGCAAGAAATCTTGCCGTGAATCAAAAATATATGCACGTTCTATTTTCTCACAGTACAGAACATTACATGAGAATATACGCTACGGTTCAACGTGGTGGAAAGAAGACCAATAAATCTTTGGAAAACATAGGATTTATTGCTCATTGTAATAACTGCTTACATAGGGAAGTCGTTTATGGGTATGTGCCTCCAGTGAAAGATATCTGTCCAGATTGTGGTGAAAAATATTCTGTTGCAGGACCTATGTGGTTGGGAAATATATCTGACAAGGAATTTATTAAGGATATGATTGAAACTACTGGAGAATTGGAATTAAATAAAAAAGAAGAAGTTTTAAAATTGTTCAATCAATGTTATGAGGAAGCTGAAGGGCCTATAAGTTTCTATGATATTCATAAGTTATGCAAAACCTTGAAAATTAGTTCGCCAAAAATGAATGATGTTATTGAAGAGATTAAAAACAAGGGCTATTACATTTCCAGAACTCATTTTAAATTGACTGGTATGAGAACGGATATGCCGTTAAAAGAGTTGAAACAATTAATTTCCGATGTTAAAGAAGAAAAATTAGGTAAGGATGTTTAAAAATGAAAAATGGTATTCATTACCATTTATTCATAATTTAACATATTGTGTGTGTAATAATATTGCAATTCGGATGAATGTTGTATTTCATATGATCTGTATGGGTTGTTGAAGTAAGGGAATATTGAACCTGTAGCTGCATGCATAATTCCTCCAAGATGTCCGTATTCCTTACAACACAACTGATAATATAATGGGAATCCGCATCCCGGATTAATGAATATGCTTCCTTCTCTTACAGTACCGTGCCATACTACTGGTATAGGACCTTCCTGTCCTTGTGATTTTGCCATTTCCAATACTCTTGCCCACGCATCATCGAATTTATCGTATATTTCTCCATCTACTTTGTAATCCCATTTATCATCTGGCACTCCGTTTATTCCATAATCAAGTACTTGGTTCCAGTTGATATTTATTTGAGCTCCGGCAGTATCCATAAATGCCATTTCAATGATATATACTTCTCCGTTAATGAAATTTCTGTAGTTGGAACTACCTGCGTAGTGTAACACTATGGCACATTTTGAATTTCTTTCTTCAGCATATTGTGCTAGCAAGTTTGCATGTACGTGTTCGGGATACATGTCAGGGTTTGCGATTTTTACAAAAGCCAATCTTCCCAGGGGTTCAATATCCTCCGAAGTTGCAGAAGTTGAAACATATAGGAAACCGATTAGTAAAAAAATGATTACTATAAAAGCAACATACCATTTCATTAATGTTCACCATTTTTAAAATTTTTTGTTGATAATTTTTAATTAATATAAATTATGTTATTAAGATTTTTTAATATTTTTGTTATATTTGCCATCAGTTTTGGATGGAATTTTTGTTATTTTTATCATGTTTTTTCTGATTTTTCAATTTTTTTTTAATATTTGGTATTTATTTTATATTTTATTAAAAAATTTATAATTTGTTATAATTCAAATATCTGAATGGTGCATTAGTATTTTTTTATTATTAATTTAAATAATATTTTTTTATTTTATTATATGAATTTATTCATTTTTTAATGTAATTCTATAAATTAATGTTTACTTTAATCTTTTTTTTCATTGAATTTGAAAAGGTTTATATATTATAATTGGTAGATAATAATGTATGAAACGTTATTAATACATTACAAAAAATAATTGGGTTAATGTATTTAATTTAAAAATAAGTAATATATATTAAATATGCTTGTAAATTCAAATTAGTAGGGATTTTATGAATCAATCTATGGATGAATATAATATTGAACCAGAAAATATGACATTGTCAATGGATGCACTTGATAAAAAAATTTTGGAATTATTGAGTGTGGATGGTAGAAAATCCTATAGGAAAATATCACGTGAATTGGGAGTATCTGTAGGGACTATTCATAATCGTGTTGACAAGTTAACTAAATCAGGAATAATTAATAAATTTGTACCGGTTATTGATCATGAAAAATTGGGTTATCATTTAACCGCAATAATTGGTTTGGAAATTAAAGGGGGAACAGTTTCACAATTAGTTGAAAAAGAACCTTTTAAAAATAATTTATTAGCAGTTTATGATGTAACAGGTCAATTTGATGGTATTATTATAGCTAAATTTAAAAATACCTTTGAATTAAATAAATTTATTAAATTATTACTACAGGAAGAGTATGTTACAAAAACTTATACTCAAACAGTATTAAACATAGTAAAAGAAGAATTAAATTCTTCCATGATTAATTTTGAAGGTTAATTTTTTTATTTTTTTATTTTTTTATACGTTTTTCTGTATTGGAACTTTTTTTTTTGCTTGTTTTATTTTAGATGATTATCTTTTTATTAAAATGTAAAAATTAGAATACTATTAATTACAAAATTATATTATTGATAATTATAATTAAGGAGAGATAACAATAATGCCTATATCAGAATTTCCAGATACTCAAGATAAAGAACCTAAAGCACCAATTTCCTTAACAAGGGTTGGCGTTACGGGAGTTAAAAAGTTATTAAAAATTAATAGGGATAATAAACGCCCAATAATTTTGTTACCAACGTTTGATGCTTTTGTAGATTTACCAAGTACCCAAAAAGGAGTACATATGTCCAGAAATCCGGAAGCAATCTCAGAAATTATTGATGAATCAACTAATCAGATGGAAATTCATATAGAAAATATTTGTGCAAATCTTGTTAAATTATTGTTGGAAAAGCATGAATATGCAGTACGGGCTGAAACTGAAGCGAAAAGTGAATATATCATTAACAAATATTCTCCTGTAACTCATAAAAAAACTCAGGAAACTACTCAGATTATAGCTAGGGCCATAGCAGTTAAAGATGAAGATGGTAATATTTCTGTAAGAAAGATGATTGGGGCTGAAGTTGTTGGAATGACTGTTTGTCCATGTGCACAAGAATCTGTTGAACAGGAATCCAAGGAAAAACTGTTAAAATTTTTAGATGAGGAAACAACCAATAAAGTATTGGAAGCAGTTACATTTGCTTCTCACAATCAAAGAGGAATTGGTACAATACTATTGGAAGTATCAGAAAATCAGGAAGTTAATGTGGATGATTTGATAACAATTATTCAGGATTCAATGAGTTCTCCTGTATGTGAAATATTAAAACGACCGGATGAAAACAGGATAGTAACCAATGCTCATCATAACCCAGTGTTTGTTGAAGATTGTGTTAGAAACATGGTTTTGGGTATTTTGGATAAATATTCCGGTTTGCCTGACAATTCAATGGTAACTATTAAGCAAGTGAATGAAGAAAGTATACATCAACATAATGCTTATGCAGAAAAAGTTGCATCTATTGGTGAATTAAAGGAAGAAAATAATTTATAAGTGATTAATATGGAAGTAATGGAAATAACTAAACCGATTATGGAATATATGGGTGCATTTGAAGGATGTAAACCTGTTGTACATAGCACTGAATCAATGATCATAAGAGGAAAGACTTATGATAAGATTAAGTATGAGGACATGTATCCAAAGTTAATGGAATTGTTTGAAGAGTTAAATATTAAAAAAATTGAAAAGCAATCTGAGAGGGCTCGAAAAATTACGGAAGATGCAGATTATATCTTCAAAAAAACTGAAGAGGTTTATGACCAATCAAATGGTCTTGAAGGAATAGAAAAATTAAAACACACCTTCGAAATTACAGGTTTTGATGCAGAATATGCTATAGGTCAAATAGATAATCTGGCTGTTTATGTTGTTCTTTATCTGGATAGATCCGGATTTGGACCTATGTTTGTTGAAACAATGGTTCTTCGTTTAGAAGAATAAACTTTTTTCATACTTTTTTTTAAGTGATTAAAATGGTTGATATTATATCTAAAAAGGAAGCAAAAGATATTTTGAATGCTGATTTAAACACTTCTTTAGATTATATTAAGGATATTAATTTTGAACGTTCTAATTGCATTACCTACTCTAAAAATATTTTTTTACCGTTGACGCACATATGTCAAAATCATTGTGGTTACTGCACCTTTAAAAAGGATGTAAGCGATGTGGAATATTTGGTAATGGATGAAAATAAAGTTTTTAACATGGTTTCTAAAGCTAAGGAACTTAATTGTACCGAAGCTTTATTCGCATTTGGTGAATCTGCAGATAAAAATGATTTGGTTAAAAGTCAGTTGAATGACTATGGTTTTGAATCAATGGTGGATTATGTTTACTATTTATCGGATACTATTTTAAACAGATATGAAATGTTGCCCCATACCAATATGGGTATAATTTCAAGGGATGATTTAAGGAGACTCTCTTCTGTAAATGCTTCTATGGGTTTGATGCTTGAAACAACCAACAAACACCTGCTAAAAACCATTGTTCATAAGGACAGTCCTGGAAAAAATCCTGATAAACGTTTAAATTTTATTAAAAATGCTGGAAAGGAGAATATACCTTTTACTACAGGGTTACTTATAGGAATTGGTGAAACTATGGATGACCATATTGATTCACTATACGAAATCAGAAAACTACAAGATAAATACGGACACATTCAGGAGATTATTATTCAAAACTTTAAACCAAAAGAGAATATTCCTATGAAGGATTATCCGGAACCGGCGGTAATTGATTTATTAAAGTTAACTATCTTGGCGTCAATAATGTTTCCGGATGTAAGTATACAAATTCCTCCCAATTTGAATAGGGAATTAATATCTTTCTTTGTGTTGTGTGGAGCGGATGATTTGGGTGGTGTTTCGCCATTGACAAAAGATTATGTTAATCCTGAAGCTATTTGGCCATCAATAAATGAAATAGATGATGTCGTTAATAATATTAATTTTTCTTTAAAAGAAAGGTTACCAGTATATGAAAAGTTTATCAATGAAAAATTTTTAAAAGAAAAAGTTTATGAAAAAGTTGTAAAACTTCAAAAAGAGATTAGTTGACTTTAATATCAACTACTGTATGATAAACTCCCGGAGAGTATTTTTTAATGCTTCTCTTATTTAATACTTCAATATCCCTATTAACTTTTTTTGCAGCTTCCTTAACCCTTTCAACCGGACGTTCGAATAATATTGGTTCGGGAGTTGACTCATGATAATGGAGTATTCCTCCCTCCTTAAGATATTTCATTGCACTGTCCAGGTAGTGATGAGTTCCACCGATGTATCCCATCATTATTCGGTCAGCGTCATGGTCAAAATCTTGTAGACCACAGTCTCCAAGAATTGGTTCTACAATATCCTCGACTTTGTTTAACTTGACATTTTCACAGAGAAAATTGTATGAAACGGGGTTAATTTCTATTGCAAATATTTTTTTCGGTTTAGCGTGAACTGCCATTGGAATAGTGAAATATCCAATGCCTGCAAACATGTCTATTATTGTTTCATCCTTTTTTGGAAGTTTGCTCATTCTTAGACGTTCACCAGTATTCCCTTTAGACCACATTATCTTTGCTACATCGATTTTAAATTTACAGTAATTTTCTTTATGTATTGTTTCTGTGTCTTCCCCATAGATTATCTCCACTTCTGGTTCCCTTTTTTGTCCATGAATTTTACCTAACTTTACAACTTTATTTACGTAAGGCAGTTTGATTATTTCATCAAGATTTTCAGGTTCTTTTTTAACTACCAGTATATCTCCTATTAATTTTCCTTTCATGCAGTGAACCTCTTATTAGATTTTTACTCCCATATAATTTATCAATTCAATTAAATCTTCAAATGCATATAACTCCTGTTTCAAAACATCTTCTTTTGTTAATGTTCCACTCATTTCACCGTCTGCGGTCAGTATATCAGGACCTCTATGAATTAAACGGAATTTCCCGTCTTTTCTAAAGATTTCTTCCGCTATCATATCATGAACAAAGCATCGTCCGGGAATAATTACTGTGTCTTTAATTTCATTCAAATCAAGTTCTCTTAAATCTCGTTCCGTGATTAAACAAGCTATTTCTTGTTCAGTTTCAACAACATTCACGTAATCTGAAGCATTTAAATTTTCTAAAATCTTTCTAATGTATTTTCCTGAAATTTTACTGGTTACAATAGTAGCTTCAGCTTTGATGGGTGTCAGTATTTCTAAATATTCCCTGTTTTTATCTTTGGATAATGCATAAGGACTATCCGTTTCCGGATCACATACGGGAGTTCCGGTAACCCTTAAATTATATTCTTTTGATGTATCAATAACAAGCTGTTCAAATTCGTCTATAGGTTGTTGTTCAATACCTGGAATAATAGGCTCTTCATTTAAGATTAATCCCTGATTTCTTGTATTTGCAAATCTCATCAAAATTAATGCCTTAGCACCCCATGATTCTAAATTTTCACAGGTCCTGGCAAGTTCTTCTCCATCATTTACTCCTGGAATAATAATTGAAGCAGCGTGCACATCACAACTTTCACAAAATCTTTTCAGTGCTTCGATTGAGGCTTCTGGTGTTGGATCGTTCATCCATTCTTTTCTTATTTTAGGGTCTGTAGAAAAAGTTGTGTAAGTTGTTTCTATAACACCGTTATTTATTAGTTTATCCACAATGCTTGCATCATCAATACCCTTACCGCTTGTATAACCTAAGTGTATAGGTAAATCCATGTCCTTGATACCTCTGGTTAGGTTTAGCAAGTCCGGATAGCAACTTACATCTCCATCTCCGGTAATGTTTATCATAGTATTTCGTGGGATTTCCGTCTGAAAAATATTGGTTTGTAACATTGAAAGTACATGGTATGCTGGAAAATAGTCTCTAGTCATGTTGGTATCTGTTGTACAGTGGGTACAACCAATTTGTCCGGGAGGACAATTTTTACAACCGAGTATTTTACTTTCTTTAACGTTCTTGAAATAACAATATTTACAAAAACCTCTACAATTTTTTCCAGGGATTCCACCTACATCAGCCATAATTTGCATAAGTAATTATTTCTAAATTATATTTTTTAATAGTATCTATAATATTATGACTATAAGTCATATTTGTTAAAAAAAAATATAACTGAAGATATTCAGATAAATAATTAGTAATAAATATAAGACAATAAAATATTAGGTGTTGTAGTTATGATAGGAAAAAGTACTCACATAGTAGATTGTAGGGAAACAAGAGGAATTGGTGAAGGTGGAGGAATTGCACAAAGGGGAACTTATGCACAGTGCGGTGACGATCTGTTGGCTGTTGCTATGTCTCCCGGTCGTAGACACATTACAAAACCTGTTTGTGAAATAACTTTTGCTTTAAGAGAAGCCAATATTCAGACAAGTACATTGGTACTTGATGCAGGTTCTGGAGTTCCTAAGGACACACCTTCCGGTGGGGGTCAAGGTCTTTTTGGTGTAACTCCGAAGGAAATCTCACAAATGAACAGACACAAAGTTGTTTTAATACACTTTGGAGGGGTAAAAAACCATATCATTTACAAAGCTAAACACGTACTCAAAAACATTAATAAACCTGTAATCATCATTGCACAGTACCCTGTTGATTTTGAGGACTTTGCACGTATCGGTGTAAAAACAGCTGCAGTAATGCCTGAAAAACCGGAAACCAAAGGTACTATCGTTGAATTAATTACGGATGTTATTCGGGGAGAAACCTGTACTCAAAGCAAATTGGATGAAATCATCGACAAAGTAGAAAAAACTATCCAGACTTATGGACATTAGATTGGAGAGTAGTATATGGATATAATTTATAATTTAATGCTGGTTGCCTTTATGGGATTGCTTGCTATAATTGCAGGAATGTTTGAAGATTTGGAATCTGATGTAGCATCTACAAGTAATCCGAATTCCCAAGTACAGTTGGCACCACAGGTAGGTAACTTGCATAAATTATTTAATAGGGCAGTATCTGGAGAACCGTTACTGGTAGGAACAATGGCCACTATTTCTGGTGCTATCTGCTATGTATTGTTAACATTGGATTATCCGGTAATTTTGGTACTTCTTATTTCGGCGGGTATGGCAACTATCGTTCAGGTAATATTTTCCATATCCTCTTATATGGGGCGTATTACAAGTCAGGCATTATATAATCAACCGTTATTTTTAGATGTTCTACATAAGCATTTACCAATTATTGCGGCACATGCGTTTATTACTTTATTTTCAATCACAACATTGTCTTATATTATGGTGTACTTATTGAATCCGGCAGTTGCTTTAACTTTACCTGTTGTAACAATGTTGATGGGCCTAACTTTAGGGTCTATCGGTTCGGCCGTAGGTGATATACATTATGGTGCTGAAAAACTGTATCAGTCCTCAGAATTTGGTTCCGGTATTGCAGTATCAAGTAATGGTAACATTACTACAAAATCCGCTTTAGGTTCAAGAAGTTCGATAGATGTAGTTAATTTCTGTTCAAAATTTGGAGGACCAATCACCGGACTTTGTTTTGGTATAATTATCTTCTTAAACTTTTGGATATTTTTGGTATTTGGTATTACTGGCGGATTAATTGTGGGTTTGATGATAGTGTTATTATTCTTACTTTTGAATATTATCCTTGAAAGAAAAGCCCGTTTAACTTATGGAAAATATGAAAATTAGAGGGGAATGTAATTGTTATTGGAATTGTTAATTAGTTTAATTATAGGTGCAACACTCATTGGAATAGGTGTTCATTTTATTCCTGTAGGTGGTGCTCCTGCTGCTTTATCTACTTCAGCAGGTATTCCTACCGGTGCACCGATGATAACTGTTGGTATGGGAATTACAGGAATCCTGGCTGCCAGTAGTGTAATAGGTCAGTCAGATTTAATAATGGTCTTGTATGGTGCAGTAGGTTCTATGATTATGATTTCAGTCACTATGTTTTTTTCAAATATTATCCATGTTTTCGGTGTGGGTGTGCCATTGGCCTCCTCAAACTTTGAAAAAGATCCTCTAACGGGTTTTAATCAGGAAGGTTATGTTAGTCCCGGAACGACGGGTCATGGAATTCCAACAATATCCTTTGTAAGTGGGTTAATAGGAGCATTTCTTGGAGGTGTTGGAGGTAGTTTGGCTTTCAGTTCTATTTACATTGTATTGTCGAATAATCTTCAGTATTCATTGGTGGTAAATGTTACAATAGCAACAATATTTTCATTATTGCTGTTTTTTATAGTGGCTGTAATGGCATCATATAATATTGGTGGAACGATTCAAGGGTTTTATGATGAAAAATTCAGAAAGAAGATATTGCCGGGAACAGTTTCCTGTTTTTTAATATCAGTAATTCTATCCATAATATATGTATTTGTAATATGGGGGTTAATTTATGGCTGATGATTTAATTCCAAATCAGATAATTACATTGGTGACTATAATCGGTGGATTACTATGTATCTACGGGACTAATATTTCGATATTGGGTGGAATTCTAGCCATAGTTGCTTCAATATTGGCAGCGGTTCTAGGAACTAACACGTTACGTCATGTCGGTAAATATAGTTTAGGTACGGGTGTACCTTCGATTGTATACATGTTAACTGCAGTGGCTTTAGTAAGTTATCTTACGGGGATAGTAGTTTCTTTATATTTGAATCAGACATGGATTTTTCCATTAATTAGTTTGATAATTGCAGCAATTATCTCATTAACGGTATCTGAAATCTGTAAGCATATCTTTAATATTCAAATAGAAATATTGTCCAAATCATTCATTTCGATTGCAGTAGCATCATTACTATTGATGATGTCAATGTCAACATTGGTTGCCAAATCTTATGAACCTTCATTGATAATAGATAATGTAATAAATAATGGTATGATTATTTTCATAATGATTGCTTCTGTCATGGTGATACAAAATCCTTATAATGCATGTATGGGACCAAATGAAGATCAATATCGTACATTATCCTTATCTGTTGCAAATGGTTTTCTGATGTTGGTTATTTTGTCAGCAATATCCTTGTTAACTACAGAATATTGGATATATTATATGATAATATCAGTGATTGGCTGGTTTATCTTCTTTAGAAAATATGTACTTTATACTAAACATCAGGCAGCATCAATAAGAAGATATGGACTTTGGCCAATAGATGACGGAGATGATTAATATGGTTATTGAAACACCAAGAATAATAATAGATGATGATTTGGAAATGGATGTGAATACGGGTGTTATAGGTTCTGGTGTATCTTCTCAGATTAATCAAACACCTGCATTTCCAACCGAAGAAATACTTTTGCAGATAGATAAACTGGATGAAGCTATTGGTGATTTGGAATCATCTTTTGATCCGTATTCTACATCAAGGTTATCTTACAGTGGAAGAGAAGGAATATATCAAAAAGCCGGTTTATTAACAAATATGGTATTGGGAGTAATAATTGCATTAATCGTAATTTTATTATTAATATAGGAAAGGTGAGTATATTGGTTGATAAAAAAGAAGTCATTCAGGGATGGCCCTTAGAAACTGGAGATTATAGCGTCGGAGATTCTGAATGTCCTGTAGCTGTAGTTACATTGGGCTCTAAAATGAATGATGAAGTAGTTGGTAGGGGTGCTGCTATAGCCGGACCATTACATACTGAAAATTTGGGTATTGAAAAAGTAGTAACTAATATAGTTTCCAATCCTAATATAAGATTTTTAATAATATGTGGTTCGGAGGTTCAGGGACATATAACTGGAAAAACTGTTGAAGCACTGTATGAAAATGGAATTGATCCTGAAACAAAGTCTATTATTGGCTCTCCCGGTGCCATCCCTTTCGTGGAAAATTTACCTATTGAAGCAGTTGAAAGATTTCAAAAGCAATTAACAATCATAAGCATGATAAACAATGAGAATCTGGATGAAATATCTGCTAAAATAGAAGAATGTAAAGCAAATGATCCTGGAGCCTATGAAGAAGATGCAATGATAGTTCAATTAAATGAGAAAGAAGAGGAAGAAGATAGTGAAGATTCTACGTTTGACTTAAATGCTTCTTCGTCATCTGCAATTGATTCATCAGCTATTCACATGCTGGAAATTGAAACTAGAATCCGTTCAATGAAGTTGGAAATAAATGAGATTGGAAGTCTGGAAAAGTTCTCTTCAGGATATTATGCAGGTAAAGTTGAAGGAATAGTCATAGGTTTTATTCTAACTTTGGTTTTAATATTAATAATATTTTGGAGCATGGGATTATGAAAATCTTTTTAGATAATATTAAGGAATTAACTGAGTCGATAGAATATAAAACTCAAATCATTGGAAGAAATCAGAGATTGTTTATGGGAGTTAATAGAACACGTATCATGGGAATGGTGTTAGGTTTTATTATTACGATAATTCTGGCGGGAATACCTATATTTTATTATAAGGGAGGATTTTGATGTCTGATAATTTAAAAGAAGATCTTGAACTTATTAAAGATAGGTTGGACAAATTGGAAAATAAATTGGAAGAGTCACACGGTGAATTTTCACATCAAACCGGAAAATCGGTTGGAAGAGATATTGGAATTTTATATGGTATAATAATTGCCTTGTTGTTTATTATAATCATGCTTAAATTTCATATAATTTAATTATCAAGGGGATAATCATGTTTAAATTTGAAAAAAAACAAGAAGTATTTGATATTTATGGGGTAAAAATTGGCGGACAACCTGGTGAATATCCTACAGCACTTGCAGGTACAATATTTTATGCCGGACATAATATTTTATCAGATGAAAATAAGGGAATATTTGATAAGGATAAAGCAGAATCCTTGCTTAACCAGATGGATGAAATGGCTGACAGTACCGGAAATCCTGCAATAGTTCAAGTTTTTGGAGCTACTCCTGAAGCTTTGTTAAAATATATAGATTTTGTTAGTCAAGTAACTGATGCTCCTTTTTTAATTGATTCAACAGCATCTGAAGCTAGGATTGCAGGTTCAGAATATGTTACTGAAATTGGATTGGCCGATAGAACAATTTATAATTCAATTAACATGTCTATTGATAATGAAGAGATGGAATCATTAACCAATTCGGACATTACTTCTTCCATAATATTGGGTTTTAATCCTACAAAACCTGGTTCTGATGGAAAAATTGATTTATGGGAAACCGGATCAGGCATTTTGGAAAAAGGTCTTTTGGATATAGCTGATGATTGTGGTATTATTAAACCGTTGATGGATGTGGCAGTTACACCATTAGGTCAGGGTGGTGGGGTTGCTATTAAAACAACATTAAAAGAGAAAAGTAAATGGGGATATCCTGTGGGAAGTGGTGTTCATAATGTACCTTCTGCATGGGAATGGATAAAACAATACAAAAAGGAAAATCCGGAAGTATGGCCTGTTTGTGATGTAGGGGCAAATATTGTTCAACAAATGGTTGGGGGAGACTTTGTTCTTTTTGGTCCTATTGAAAATACAAAAATGGCATTTACGGCTTGTGCTATGACTGATATGTTTATTGCAGAGGCCAATGAAGAATTGAATATTACTCCTGTTGATTCACATCCATATAATAATCTGTTATGATATTATGTACGAAAAGATATCTCTTCCCCCTCTCAAACCTTCTGAAGTTAAAGACCAATTTTATACAGTATTGTCAGTTGAATTGGGTAATACAACCATTAAATCAATTATAGTAACCACCAATATCAAGACTAATCAAAGTTTCGAACTGAATAAACTAGTTTATTTGACTAGGGATATTCGTTCTCCAAAGGAATCCGAAGAAATATTTGGACATACTATATGGGATAAAGAGTTGTCTAAGGAAGCTATTGAAGAAACGATTTCTAAAATAATTTTAAATTCATTGTTTGATATTAAATTGACGGTTTCTGATATTGATTTTGTTGTACGTTCGACTGGTGTGACCGCAATATCCAATTTATCAGAAGAAGTGGGTTTAATTATTAAAGCATTATCAGATGGTTGTTTAAAAGCAGGCATAAAACCTTCTCAGATGACTGCTCCGTTTTCCTTAAGCAATATTCCGGAACATATGCAAAAATTATCTTTTTTTAATAACATACAATTTGATGGTTCGGTTGTCAGTGTTGCACCTCCCAAGTCTACAGGAATAATTTCTAATGAGATGGAGGGGGAACTTGTTACGGCGGGCATAAAATTGGCTTCTAAAAGTTCAATCATAGATTATAGAAATCCGGTTATTTCTGTTGACATGGGTACGACTCTTGCAGGTCAGGTAATTGATGATACAAGGCCTTATGCAAATTTGTTATGTAATTATGCCGGTCTTGCCGGAGGAATTTCAGATGTTTTGTTGAGGGGATGTAATATTATTAGCAGTAATCAATCAACAATTGATATAAACAATACTGATAATAACATGGAATTAAACTATGAAAATCTTCACAAAGTATCTTCTAAATTACATCATTTT